>JANNNM010000075.1:0-10527 GCA_031398535.1 Betaproteobacteria bacterium
CGCTTCCTGCGGCACTTCGGCATGCTCGACCCGGCGTTCCTCGACGCGCATCTCGATCCACAGCCACTACCCCCGCAACTGGCGGTGGAAGTGACCGATGTCATCACCATCACCAGCGATCAGTTTCGCTTCGTGTCGGCAGTGGAAGGCCTGGCGGTGATCCCCGCGCGCGGCACGCTGCTGGCGCAGGATGGCGACGTGGCGGTCACCACGCCTTACGACAACGCGGTGCTGATCATGCCCACGCGCAATCCCAAGCGCGGCGAGACGGCGGTGCGCATCGGGCGCTTCGTGCAATAGCGTCAGTCGCAGGCGCGGAATGCGCGCCGCGGGGACGCCCCGAGGCGCTCGCCCCCTCGGGGGGAGACACGATCAGCATTCAATCCCGTCGTAGAGCCACGCCATCGCCTGTCCGGGTGGCTGCCCCGGCTTCGGCTTCAGCAATTCGTTGCGGACATCCGCGGTCGCGCCGGCCGCATGATAGATGTCGCCATACAGCCGCGCGTAGAGTTGCACGCGACTCGTGCGCAGGTAGCGCTGCTCGTTGTACGCGAGGAAGGCCGCCTCGATGTCGCCGTCCGCCGCCGCGACGCGATTGGCCAGTACCACCGCATCCTCGATCGCCATGCACGCGCCCTGTGCCAGGTACTGCAGCATCGGATGCGCGGCATCGCCCAGCAGCGTGACGCGGCCGCGCGTCCAGTGGCGCACCGGCTCGCGGTCGCACAGCACCCACATCTTCCAGACGTTGATCTTCTCCAGCAGCTTCTTCACCGTTGGGTGGGCTTCGCGGAAGCGCTCGTGCAGTTCCGCCGTGTCGCCGAACACGTTCCAGCCCTCTTCGTAGCGATCGCTGTGGAAGACCGCGACCAGATTGAAGAGCTTGCCGCCGCGCAACGGATAGTGGACGAGGTGCGTCTTCGGACCCGCCCACAGCACCACCGCTTCCGGTCGCAGGTCCTCCTCCACCTCCTCGATCGGCAGCACGGCCCGATAGGCGATGTGACCGGAGACGCGCGGCTTGCCGTCGCCGACGATGCCTTCGCGCAGGCGCGACCACAGTCCATCGGCGCCGATCAGCGCCGTCCCCGTGATCGTCGTGCCATCCGCGGCCTGCGCATGCACGATGTCGCCATCCTGCGTGGTGCCGGTGATCTTGCAGTCGGTCGACAGCTCGATCAGCGGTGACGCGCGGCAAGCGGCCACCAGCACGTCGAGAAGATCGCGGCGATAGATGACGCCATACGGGTAGCGATAGCGCTCGCGAAATGCCGCCGATCCGACCGGCAAGCGCGTGATCTCCTCCCCCGTGCGGCCATCGCGCATCGACAGGTACTGCGGAAAGAACGCGAGATCGCTCACCGCCTCGGTCAGGTCGAGCTTCTCGAACATCCGGAACACGTTGGGACCGAGCTGGATCCCCGCGCCCACCTCGCCGAAATCCGGCGCCTGTTCGAGGACATGACTGGCTCGACCCTTGCGGGCCAGCGCCAGCGCGGCGGCGAGACCGCCGATGCCGCCACCGGCGATCAGGAAAGGAAGGTCGCCACTCATGGCGCAGCGCGTGGGGTCGGCACAATCGCTGCAGCGACCGCCGCTTCCGCCGCGGCAACGATGTCTGGGCCGATCGCGGAGGTCCACTTGTCCCACACGGGTTGCACGGTCGTGCGAAACACCGCGCGTTGCGCCGGTGCCAACGTGACCAGCGTGACGCCCTGCTTCACGAGTTCCGCCAGCGCTGCGTCTTCGCGCGCGGGTGCCTGCGCCTCGCGCGCCGCCTGCATCGCCGCGGCGCGCACCTGCTGGCGCTGCGCGTCGTTCCATGCGTCCCACACGGGCTTCCGTACCGCAAAGATCATCGCGTCGGACAACCCGCCACCGCGCGTGACGATCCGCTGCCCCGTGGCGGTGATGCGTTGCGCCGCCAGCGCGGTCGGCAATGCTTCCTGGCCATCGAGCGTGCCGGCCGCCAGCGCCGCCTGCGCGGCCGCGAAGTCAAGCGACTGCGGCAACGCGCCCAGCCTCGCCCACGTATCGATCGCCAATGGCACGCCGGTCACGCGCAGCTTCAGCCCGACGGCCTCGGCAGGCGTGCGTACCGGATTCTTCGTGGTGGCCAGTACGCGATCACCCGCCGCCGCGACGGCCAGCACGATGACATCGGACCGCTCGGCGCGCGCAGCGACCAGGTCGAGGACCGCGCGGCTGGACGCCACGGCCTCCTGCTGCGACGTATCAGGCGAAAGCCACGGCAGCGCATACACGCCGGCGGCGGGAAACTGCGCGGACCATGCCAATGCCGAGCCCACGGCAAGATCGGCCGGGCCATCCTTCAATGCGCCGAACTCACGCGCCGGGTCACGGCCCGACAGCGTCGCGCCCGGATACAGCTTGATCGCGAACGTGGCGGCCTGCATCTGGTTGATCAGTTCCGCCCATCGCGCGGCCGCCTTGCCGAGCGGAAAGGCGGGCGATTGCGCGGTCGACAACTTGAGTTCGGGCCTGGCCGTGTCCTGCGCGTGCACGGACGTCGTGACCAGCATGCCGGGCAGCAGCAGCAATGACATGACGCACCGGCGCAGGCAACCGGTTGGATGAAGGATTCGCATGGCGCGAAAGTGTAGCAGTCTCCGCCCGCGCCGCTTGATCGCCAGGCGCACCGTCAATCGAGTGGGCCGGCCTTCAGGTCGGGCCGGTCGTGCCAGTAACGCAGTGCATCCTGTCGCGCCGATGCCGCACGCAACGGGACGCCGGCCGCGAATGTGAAGGCGATCGCGCCCTCGTGATCGGTGCGCACGACCTGCACGCCCGCCACACGATAGCGCGCCAGCACGTCGGCGCGCGGATGCCCGAAGCGATTGCGGTAGCCGCTCGACACGACGGCGAAAGTGGGCTTCACCGCCCGCAGGAATGCCACCGTGGACGAGGTGCGCGAGCCGTGATGCGGCACCAGCATCACGTCGGCCCGCAGTGCGGCAGGGTCCTGCGCTGCGAGGCGCACCTCGGTACGGGCCTCGATGTCGCCGGTGAAGAGCGCGCTGCCGTGGACTGAGTCGACGCGCAACACGCACGAGCGGTCGTTGGAGCGCGAGTAGGGATCGGCATATTCCGCCGGCGTCGGATGCAGCACCGTGAAGTGCACGCCATCCCACGTCCACTGCTGGCCCGCATGGCACGCGATGGCCTCCACCCGGCTGGCAAGTACCGGCATGATCTCGTGCTCCGCGTACAGCGACGATGCGAACCAGCCCACGGGTACCAATGCGGCAAGAGACCGCAACCCGCCCGCATGATCGATATCCTGGTGACTGACCATCAGCCCGTCGATGCGCCGCAAACCGGCAGCACGCAGGAACGGCGCGACGATGCGGTTACCGGCGTCCGTGGTCTCGGTGAAGCGCGGTCCGGTGTCGTAGACCAGCGTGAAATGGCGCGTTTCAAGTACTGCCGCCAAGCCCTGCCCGACATCCAGCACGGTAATGCGGAACGCGCCTTCCGGCAGCGGCGCGGGTCGCGCGAGGAATACCGGCAGCAGCCACACCCATCCCCATGCGCGTCCGGGCAGGCCGCGCGGCGCCAGCAGCAGCGCAATACCCACCAATCCTGCCGTCACGGCCCACCACGGCGGCGCATGCTGCTGCCATGCGGCATCCGGCCATTGCGCCAACCCCTCCATGCCGCGCATCAGCGGCACGAGCGCCGCGTGCGCTGCGACGAAGAGCGCATCGACGGGCACGAAGATGCCCAGCAATGCGAGCGGCACGACGACGATCGTGACCAGGGGGATCGCCACGGCATTGGCCAGCGGCGCCACCAGCGACATCTGTCCGAACAGCATCAGCGTCAACGGCGTGAGTCCGAGCGTGACCACCCATTGCGCTTGCGCGCCTTCACGTAGCGTTTCCAGCATGCGCGCGCTTCTCGTGGAACTCGACGGGGATGCAAGCCGGCCCGCTGCCGCGTACAACAACATGCCCACGGCGCCGAACGACAGCCAGAAGCCCGGCGTCAGCGACGCCCACGGATCCCACAGCAGCACCGCCACCAGCGCCCATAACCAGACCACGGTGACGCCAGCGAACCGGCCAATGACGATGGCAGCTCCCGCCACCCCCAGCATGGCCAACGTACGCAACGCCGGAATCTCCGCGCCCGCCAGCGCCACGTAGGCGGTCGCCGCAAGCAGCCCGACCAGCGCGGCGGGTTGCCGGGCGGGCCACCGCGACGTCAGCCACGCGGCGCGGCGCGCCAACGCATAGACAAGTCCGCCCACAAACGTGGCGAATACCGTGACATGCAAACCGCTGATCGAAACCAGGTGTCCGATGCCGGTGCGGTTCAGCACAGTCCACTGCGCTTCCGGGATCGACCGCTGGTCGCCGATCGCCAGCGCCACGACGATACCTGCATACGGCGCGCCGTCGAGCGCGGCAAGGATGCGCATCCGCAGGTGCTCGCGCAGCCGCTGCAGGTGATCGCGCGGACGACCCGCGAAGGCATCGAGGCGCCGGTTGGTCGTGACCTCGCGCACCGCGCCCGTCGCGCGCAGGTCCTGCTGCAGCAGCCACGCCTCGAGGTCGAAGCCGCCGGGATTGATATTGCCGTGCGGCCGTTTCAGCCGCACGGTGAGTTGCCAGCGTTCGCCGGCATGCACCTCGGGCGCAGCTATGTCACCCGACCCGCCCGGCCCCGGCCACGCGCCGTACCATGCCAGCGAAAGCCGGCGCGGCACGATGGCCCCGGGCGTTTCTACCGTCTCCACCGCCAACGCGAAGCGCACGCCATTTGCGCCTACGGCAGGCAAGCCGTCGACGATGCCCACGACGCGGATGTCGCGGCCCTCCCATTCGGCGGGGAGCGCATCGTGCAGACGGGATTCCGCGCGCCATGCGGCATAGCCGATGCCGGCCACCAGGGCCACCGCGACCATGCCGATGCCGGTACCCTTTCGCAGCCACGTCCAACGATCTCGCCAGCGCACCAAAGCCATGCCGGCGACAAGCGCCGCGCCCAGCCACGCCAACGGCCACCGTGGCAGCACCGGCGCCGTTTGCAGCAGCATCACACCGAGCGCGAAGCCCGCAAGCATTCCGGCCAAGGGCATCGACATGTCCGGACGGCCTCCGCGCAAACGCCGGCACCACCCAATGGCGGCAACCAGGCTTGTGCGGGATTGTGCGGCGGACCTGCGCCGCAGCGGGATCGAACGTTCGGCCTAGCGAATCACGTCGTGCCCGGCTCAGGGCTGTACAAGCCGCCCGACGTCGCGCAGAACGCCGCTACTTCTTCGGCCAGAGGATCATCTGCGTGCAGCGAAAGAGCGCGATAGCCCTGCCGTCGACCTGCCGTGTGACCGCTGCATCCCAGACCTGCGTGCTGTTGCCCATGTGCACGGGCCGCGCCTTCACCATGATCGTGCCGTCACGCGCCGTGCTGAAGAAGTTGGCCTTCAGCTCGACCGTGGTGAAATTCTCGGCGCCCTGCGGCAGGTGCGCGATCGTGCCGTAGCCGCACGCCGTATCGGCCAGCGCCACGACCGTGGCGGCATGCAGGAAGCCATTCGGCGCCAGCAGGTCGGCGCGTACGTCGAGCTCAGCGGACAGCAGGCCCTCCTCGATCGCGGTCACGCGAAAACCGAGCAATCCGGGCAGCCGGCCATCGCCGCGACGGTTCAACAGTTCGTGGGTGATTTCAGGACGCAAAGGCATGGGCAGGTTCCTGCGGGCGACGGATTCAGGTGTAGGCCAGGAAGCGGCCGCAAGCGATGACCGTGATCCACAGCACGATCGACAACACGGCCGACCACCGGACGCGCGCGGGCGGCAGCACGTTGACGTCCCATGCCGCGACGGTGCGCATCACGCCGGTGTGCAGCATCGCCGCATTGATGCCGGCGGTGGCAATCAGCCCCATCTTCAGGATGAAGACGCGATTGGTCAGGAAATCCTCGGCGTGCGCGGTGAACATCAGCAACCCCGTGGTCATCATCAGCAGGAACGCGCCGATGGTCCACGGCAACGCATGCCGCGCGAGGCGCGATACCGACAAGCCGCGATTGAGCCCCAGCAGCCGCAGGTCGACGATCAACACCGATCCGAACAGTGTGGCCAATCCGATGATATGCAGCGTCTCGGTGATCGGATAGGCCCACATCGACTCGCGCAACAGGCGGCCCACGCCGGAGCCCTCGATCGCGTGGGCGGCCGTACTCACCGCAACTCGACGGTCTTGCCCGCGACGATGATCCGCTCCGCCCGCATTTCCTCGGGCTTCGATTTGTTCGCATAGCCCTCGACGGTCACCGTCGCACCAACCTTGATCATGTCCTTCTCCAGCCCGCGGTTTTCCATCCGCGAGGGTGGCGCCAGCACGGCCACCCACGTCTTGGTGGGTGTCTTGAGATTGATATGGCCATGCGGATGGGAGTAGCCCGACGCCTCGATCGTGCCGGTAAGTTTCAACGTCTGTGTCGTGTCGTATTCACTCCAGCCGTGGTGCGCAAAGGCTGCGAACGGAACTGCAGCCAGGGCCAGCAGGATCAGGCGACGATGGGTCATGACAAGTCCTCGGTCGGTTGTATGAAACGTGCGCGCCACTAATCGGCGGCGCGCGTGGAGTGCATGCGGATGTCGGCCACCAGCTGGTCGACCAGGGCCGCCGGCGTATCCCAGGCACACATGAAGCGCGCGCCGGTCTCGCCCAGGTACAGGTAGAACTTCCATCCGGCCGCCCACAGCGCGTCGATGGTCGCGCGCGGCAGGTCGACGAACACGCCATTGGCCTCGACTGGCGCCATCAATCTCGCGCCGGGTACTTGCTGCAACGCGGCCGCCAGCCGCTGCGCCATTGCATTGGCATGCGCGGCATGCCGCAGCCACGCGCCGTCGTCCAGCATCGCGCTCCACGGCGCGGCGAGAAAGCGCATCTTGGATGCCAGCTGGCCGCCCTGCTTGCGGCGGCGCGCGAATTCATCGGCCAGGGCGCGATCGAAGAACACCACCGCCTCACCCAGCGGCAGGCCGTTCTTGGCGCCACCGAGACTCAGCACATCCACGCCCGCGCGCCACGTGATGTCGGCGGGTGCGCAGCCGAGGCTGGCGACGGCATTGGCGAAGCGCGCGCCGTCCATGTGCACATGCATGCGGCGCCGGTGCGCGTCGTCGCACAGCACGCGGAGCTCGGCCGGCTTGTACAGCGTGCCCAGTTCCGTGGCCTGTGTCAGCGACAACGCCCGCGGCCGCGACGAATGCTCGTCATGCGGCGTGATGGCCACGCGCGCAATGGCGTCGAGCGTCAGCTTGGCATCGGGGGTGTCGACGGTGAGCAGCTTGGCACCGCCGCTGAAGAATTCCGGCGCGCCGCATTCATCGACATTGATGTGGGCAATGGCATGGCACACGATGGCATCCATGCTGCGGCAGATGGCTGACAGCGCCAGCGAATTGGCGGCCGTGCCGTTGAACACGAAGTAGACATCGCAGTCGGTCTCGAACACGCGCTGGATCGACGCGGCCGCCGCGCGCGTCCAGTCGTCGTCGCCGTAGCCGTGCGCATGCCCGCGGTTGGCATCGGCCAGCGCCGCCATCGCCTCCGGACAGATGCCGGCGTTGTTGTCGCTGGCGAACTGCAGCGATGGCGTGGCGATCACAGCCGCTGTTCGACGAAGGCCTGGACCGACTTCAGCGCCGCCGGCAATCCCGCGGGATCGGTGCCGCCCGCCTGCGCCATGTCCGGGCGCCCGCCGCCCTTTCCGCCCACCTGCTGCGCGACGTGATTGACGAGATCGCCCGCCTTCTCCTTGCCCATAAGGTCCGCGGTGACGCCCGCGATGAGCGTGACCTTGCCGTCGGCCACGCTGCCCAGCACGATGGCCGCGCTCTTCAGCTTGTCCTTCAGCTTGTCCATCGTCTCGCGCCGCGCCTTGACATCGGCACCATCGAGGGATACCGCCAGCACCTTCGCGCCCTTGACGTCCACCGCGCCGCCGGCCAGGTCGTCGCCCGCGCTGGCCGCCGCCTTGGATTTCAATCGCGCGACTTCCTTCTCTGCCGCGCGCGCGCTGTCCAGCAGCTGCGCGATGCGCGCCTCGAGTTCCGAGACCGGCGCCTTCAGTGCCGCGGCTGCGGCATTGAGCGTGGTCTCCTGCGCCTGCACGACGGCCAGTGCGCCACGGCCGGTGGTGGCCTCGATGCGGCGGATGCCCGCTGCAACGCCTGCCTCGCCCGTCACCTTGAAGAAGCCGATGTCGCCGGTGCGCGTCACGTGCGTGCCGCCGCACAGTTCGCGCGAGGTGCCGATGTCGAGCACGCGGACCTCGTCGCCGTACTTCTCGCCGAACAGCATCATCGCGCCGGTCTTCTGGGCTTCCTCGATCGGCAGCACGCGTGCCTGCGTGGCCGCATTGGCGAGAATTTCGTCGTTGACGATGCGCTCGATGCGGCGGATCTCGTCGTCCGTCACCGGCGCGTTGTGCGCGAAGTCGAAGCGCGTCTTGTCGGCGTCGACCAGCGACCCCTTCTGCTGCACATGCGTGCCCAGCACTTCGCGCAGCGCCTTGTGCATCAGGTGCGTGGCCGAGTGGTTGCGCACCGTGTGGCCGCGCGCATCCTGGTCCACGCGCGCCGCGACGGTGTCGCCTTCCTTCAATTCGCCGGTCTTGACGATGCCCACGTGGCCGAACACCTCCGGCTGCACCTTCTGCGTGTCGGTGACCGTGAAAAGCGTGAGGCACGCGCCATCGCGCGTGAGCTCGCCGCGGTCGCCGACCTGCCCGCCGGATTCGGCGTAGAACGGCGTGCGGTCGAGCACCACGACCCCCGCATCGCCATTCGCCAGCGAGGCCACCTTCACGCCATCCTTGTACAGCGCGACGATGTGGCCTTCATCGGCCAGCGTGTCGTAGCCGCGGAATGTGGTGGTCGGCCCGCTGTACTCGAGTTGCGAGCCCATCTTGAATGTCGACGCCGCGCGCGCGCGATCGCGCTGCGCGTTCATCGCCGTGTCGAAGCCCGCTTCGTCCACACCCAGTTCAAGGCCGCGCGCGATATCGGCGGTGAGGTCGAACGGGAACCCGAAGGTGTCGTAGAGCGTGAACGCCGTGGCGCCATCGAGCGTCGTGCCGCCCGACTTCTTCAGCGACTCCAGCGCGCCGCCCAGGATCTTCATCCCGTTCTCCAGTGTTTCGCCGAAGCGCTCTTCCTCCGCCTTCAGCACCTGCGCGACGCGAACCTTTTCCTTGCGCAGCTCCGGATAGGCGTCACCCATCTGCGCGTCGAGATCCTCGACCAGCTTGTGGAAGAACGGCTGTTTCTGGCCGAGCTGGTAGCCGTGGCGGATCGCGCGGCGGATGATCCGGCGCAACACATAGCCGCGACCGTCGCTCGACGGAATGACGCCGTCGACGATCAGGAATGAGCACGCGCGGATGTGATCGGCGATCACCTTCAGCGACGGGTTGTCGAGGTCCTTCGAGTGCGTCTCGCGCGCCGCCGCCTTGACCAGCGCAGCGAAGAGATCGATCTGGTAGTTGGAATGCACGTGTTGCAGCACTGCGGCCAGCCGCTCGAGGCCCAAGCCGGGAGCGACACAGGGTGCGGGCAGCGGGTTCATCGTGAACGTGCCGTCCGCGGCCTTTTGCCGGTCGAACTGCATGAACACGAGGTTCCAGATCTCGATATAGCGGTCGCCCTCGGCTTCCGGCGAGCCCGGCGGGCCGCCGAACACCGCCGGGCCGTGGTCGTAGAAGATCTCCGAGCACGGGCCGCAGGGGCCGGTATCCGCCATCTGCCAAAAATTGTCGCTGGCGTACTTGGCGCCCTTGTTGTCGCCGATGCGCACCACGCGCTCGGGCGGGATGCCGATTTCTTTCGTCCAGATGTCGTAGGCCTCGTCGTCGTCGATGTAGACGGTGGCCCAGAGTTTCTCGGGCGGCAGCTGGTACACCTGCGTCAGCAGTTCCCACGCATAGCGGATGGCATCGCGCTTGAAGTAGTCGCCGAAGCTGAAGTTGCCCAGCATCTCGAAGAACGTATGGTGCCGCGCCGTGTAGCCGACGTTCTCGAGGTCGTTGTGCTTGCCGCCCGCGCGCACGCTGCGCTGCGACGACGTGGCGCGCTTGTACGGCCGCTTGTCGATGCCGAGGAACACGTCCTTGAACTGGACCATGCCGGAGTTGACGAACAGCAGCGTCGGGTCGTTGCCCGGCACCAGCGACGAGCTGGCGACGTGGGTGTGCCCCGTCGAGACGAAATAGTCAATGAACCGGCGGCGGATGTCGGCGACTTGCATGGCGCGCTTTCGTGGTCCGCGGCGGAAAAGCCCGCACGGAATCAAAAGGTTGATTGTATCGCGACGCGCGCCCGCGGCGACCATCGACCCGCACCCGGACGGCCTTCCGCGGCGGCGTCGGACCTGCGATGCCGGCCCGGCCCGGTCGCGGCGCCTGCCTGCGATGGTAGTAATCCTGGCCGCTACGCCATTTCCCGGAACCTCTCGTGCCTGCCAAAACCATCCGCCGCGCGTACGTCG
>JANNNM010000091.1:0-4613 GCA_031398535.1 Betaproteobacteria bacterium
CGGTCGCGCGCCAGTTCGTCGATCAGGTTCGGCGGCATTTCCTCGTAGCTGCCCGGCAGGACGTAGGCGATCCACACACCCCACCCCGCGCGCCCCATCAACGCCGCCTCGACGAAGTCGTGAGACAGGATCTCGCCCGACAGCGCGCCGCGACCGGGCAACCGGGCCAGCGCGCAGTGGCGGATGAACGGCGCCACGCGAATGATGGCGTTGTGCCCCCAGTAGTGCGATTCGCCCAGCTGCCAGTAGTGGAGTCCGGCGGTGAAGAGCGGCCCGTACATGCGCGTGGCGAACTGCTGCATCCGCGCATACAGCGTGTCGCGGCCGGCGGCACGCGGCGCGGTCTGGATGATGCCGGCATCCGGGTTCGCTTCGGCAATGCGCACCAGCGCCGTCAGGCAGTCGCCGCTCATCACGCTGTCGGCATCCAGCACGATCATGTAGCGGTACTGGCTGCCCCAGCGCCGGCAGAAGTCGGCGATGTTGCCGCTCTTGCGCTTGATCCGGTGCGCGCGCCAACGGTAATGGATGCGGCCGAAACCGCCGACATCGAGGCACAGCGCCTTCCACGCCGCCAGTTCAGCCACGCGCGTGTCGGGGTCGTTGGTGTCGGACAGCACGAAGAAGTCGAAGGGGGCCTCGGCGCCCGTGCGCAGCAGCGAGTCCCACGTCGCGCGCAGGCCGGCGAACACGCGCGGCACATCCTCGTTGCAGATCGGCATCACGATGGCGGTTCGCGCATCGGGGGCAATGGGCGCATCCCGTGCGGCCGTGCGGGAGATGGCATACCGGTCGCCGCGCCGGATCAGCACGAAGAAGCCCGCCAGCGCGGTCCAGAAGCCCATCGACACCCACGCGAACAGGATCGCGAACAACACCAGGATCGCGAATTCGAGCACCTGCTGCCCGTGGTAGGGCAGCACCGCGCTCATCAGCATCGTGGCGAGCCAGGCCTGCGCCACCGCCAGTGCGGCCAGCACGATTCGCCGCCGGTTGGCGACGTGATACCACCGCTTGCGCGCGCCGCGCCCGGAGGGCGGGGCCACGTCGTCGTCGCGGTCGTCGCGTCGCCACGCGCGCGGCACCATCGATACGCGCGCCAGCGGCGGCGTCGTCAGGATGCGCTCGCGCCCGTGCGCGTCCAGCGCGATCACCGGCGCGTGCGGACCACGTGCGCCGGGCGGCGACGACATGTCGTCAAGCTTCATTCGGGCGGCAGGATGTAGCTCCACGTCGCCGTCAGCACGTCGGCGCCGGCGCGCAGGAACGCCCGCAGTTCCACCGGCTTGCGATCATCGACGGGCTTGACGCGCAGCCGCAGGCGCCAACCGCCGGTGACGTCATTGCGATAGACGTGGTTCTCGAGCAGTTCGCCGTTGCCGTCCACCGTGACCACGCTCTCGAGCTTCGCGTCAGCCGCAAGTTTGCGGAACACCGGGCCTTCGAAGTCGACGACGAAGCCGACACTTGCATCGGCCTGCTTCGAATAACCATGCCCGACGCGCGTCTGCGTGATCCACCCGAGCGGCGGCCGAACCTCGTTTTCCTTCTGCCAGCGCACGCGGTACTCGACGTCGAGCGGCTTGCGCGGCGGCGGCAGCACATCCGGCACCCAGTACGCGACGATGTTGTCGTTGGTTTCGTCCGGCGTGGGGATCTGCACCAGTTCCACCTTGCCCGCGCCCCACTTGCCCTGCGGCTCCACCCAGGCACTGGGCCGCAGGTCATAGCGCGCCTCCAGGTCCTGGTAGTTGTCGAAGCGGCGGTCGCGCTGCATCAGGCCGAAGCCCTGCGGATTGGTCAGCGCAAAGGAAGTCACCAGCAGCCGCTTGGGATTGACCAGCGGGCGCGTGATCCATTCGCCGGTGCCCGACTGGATCAGTAGCAGGTCCGAATCGTGCACTTCTGGCCGGTAGTCGCGGCTGGCCGCCGGCTGGTTCTCGCCGAAGAAGAACATGCTGGTCAGCGGCGCAATGCCCAGCTTGCTGACATTCTCGCGCAGGAAGACGCGCGCCTTCACCACCGTGACCGTCTCGCTGCCGGGTGTCAGCACGAAGCGATACGCACCGGTCACGCGCTTAGAGTCAAGCAAGCCGTAGATCGTCAGGTCCTTGGAACCGGCCTCGGGCCGCTCGATCCAGAACTCGACGAAGCGCGGAAACTCCTCGCCCGACGCAAGGCCGGTATCCACCGCAAGCCCGCGCGCCGAGAGACCGTAGCGCTGGTCGCGGCCAAGCGCGCGGAAATAGCTCGCGCCCTGGAACACCAGCACCTCGTCCTTGTACTTCGGATTGTGGAGACCGAAGTGGACACGGAAGCCCGTGAAGCCCAAACCTTGCAACCGCAGCGGATCGATCTTGTTCTTGCCGTAGTCGAAGAGCGCCGCGTCGAAGCGGAATTCGCGCGCATTGCCGCCGACGATCTCCGAGATCTTCACCGGCGCGTCGTAGTAGAGCCCCGGGTGGAAGAGCTGCAGTTCGAACGGCAGGCCGGCGCTGCGCCAGATCGCCTTGTCCGGCTTGAAGCGGATGTCGCGGTACTGGTCGTAGTTGAGACCCTGCAGCGCCTTGGGCAGCGTGGCCGCGGGCGCCTTGTAGGGCTTGTCGGCGAGGGCGGCCGCCCGCCGGCTGACATCGTCGAAGCCGAAGGCGGCTGCGTGCGTGGCGGCTACCAGCGTGAGCAGCGCGAGCAGCGCGCGCCCGATCACGCCCGTCAGCGGGCGTCCGGGGGCCCCTGAAAAATCGGTTGTTGTCGAAGTAGGCATAGGCTGCAGGAAATCATGGCCAAGATGCCATAGATTTGCTGCATCGCGACAAGTTCAAGCAATGAACAGCGAAAAGATGTCGCCGGTCGGCGACGCGGCCGTCTCGGCCACCCGCGGTGTGCGGGTCGTGCCGAGCCTACGGCAGCACGCACATGGCGACGCCTTCGTCGACCCAACCTTGGGCCACCATCGCGTCGATGACCGCGCGCTCGGTGGTGAATCGATGGTTCGCGTCGCCAAAGGGTCGCCACGCCCGGTAAAGCGGCACCCTTCGTTCGGCCGGATACACACTCGTCAGCAGGTCGCAGGTGCCGTCGGCATTCGGTGCGCTGGCCACGAACGGAACACCCTCCAGCGACCATTGCGCAGTCTTGTTCACGATCGAGCACTCCGCGCGGTCGCGGGTGAAGAAATGGGAGTTGGGACCAACGCCGGGAATGCCGTTGAACCGGTAGACCACGGTCTGACCCGACGTATTCGGGCACCCCGGTTGCGTCACCGCGCGAAACGACTTGCCGGTGCGCGCCCAGCCCGGCCCGACCTTGCCAGCATCGATGGCCGCGATCTCGCCGGCATCGCCTGTATGGAAAAAGTGGTCAAGACCTGCGTTGTTGAACTCGACGAAGGACGAGACCGAGTCCAGCGGCGGCAGGCTGAAGCAAGCCCAACCGTTGCGCCACATCGACGCGAGCACGCCGGACTTCGCCAGTCGATCCATTGCAGGCGGGATGTCGTCGAGTGGCGGATAGTCGAAGGCGACTTCGTCTTCGAATACGAGGTAGTCATGCAAACGTACCGCCGGATTGCCGAGCGAAGCCGCGAATACTGGATCGGACTTGTACCTCGCCACGAAATCAGCCGCCGACTGACCCTTCGGCGTTCCCAGGATTGACGGCGAGATCGCCGGGTCCGGATTGCAGCGTCCTTCAAGCGGCAGCACTTCCAGCTTCGCGGGCAATGACGTCAGCATCGTGCCGTCAAGCAGCTGGATCTGCGCGGTGACCACATAGTTCCCCGCCGGGAGCGCTCCAAGTACGACGCTCGCTGTGTAGCGGCAGGCATCCGTATCCACCTGGTTGGGTGGCGCCTGGCGTGTCGTGAGCGTGATCCTGTTGCCGCTCTGCGCCACGGCAACATGGGTCGGGCATTCAAGAACCATCGGTGCGGTGTCGTTGCCGATGTGGACAGAGAGATCGCCACGATCGACCATCTCGCCGTACGCATGCGAGAAGGAGAGACTCACGGCGTCGGCCACCCCGGAACAACAGCATGTGGCAGCGACGGCCAGGATCAGGCGGTTGATGGTATTCATCTAGGCAAGATTCGGCGCAAGACGCGACCGCGCCTCCGCGTCCGTCACTCCCGCGCGCTGCGCGAAGTCGGCCAGCTGGTCGTCACCGATGCGGCCCACGGCAAAGTACCGCGCGTCCGGATGCGCGAGGTAGAACCCGCACACCGCGGCGGTGGGCAGCATCGCGTAGCTTTCGGTCAGCGTCATGCCGATGGCTTCCGCGCGCAGCACGTCGAAGAGCGGCGCCTTGACCGCATGATCGGGGCACGCCGGATAGCCCGGCGCGGGGCGGATGCCGCGATACTCCTCGCGCACCAGGGCATGCACGTCGAAGCCGCCGGCGTCGTCGTTGGCTTCATACCCCCACAACTCGCGCCGCACCTTGCGGTGCAGCCATTCCGCGAAAGCTTCGGCCAGCCGGTCCGCCAGCGACTTCAGCATGATCGAGCTGAAATCGTCCTGGGCGGCCTCGAACTCGGCCAACTTCTTCTCGATGCCGAGGCCCGCCGTGACGGCGAAGGCACCGGCATAGTCGGGCAGTCCTGCAGCAGCCGGGGC
>JANNNM010000103.1:0-1136 GCA_031398535.1 Betaproteobacteria bacterium
CGAAATGATCGTCTGGCCCGATTCCTCGTCGGTATGGACGCGGAACGACGGGTCTTCCTGTGCAAGGCGATTGAGCGCGATGCCCATCTTTTCCTGGTCAACCTTGGTCTTCGGTTCCACGGCGACGTGAATGACCGGCTCGGGGAAAATCATCCGCTCGAGCATGATCACGTGATCCGGGTCGCAGATCGTGTCGCCGGTGGTGGCTTCCTTCAGGCCGACCGCAGCCGCGATGTCGCCGGCGCGAACTTCCTTGATTTCCTCGCGCTGGTTGGCGTGCATCTGCAGGATGCGGCCGATGCGTTCCTTGCGGCCCTTGATCGGGTTGTAGATCGTGTCGCCCGACTTGATGACGCCCGAATACACACGGAAGAAGATGAGCTGGCCCACATAGGGGTCGGTCATGATCTTGAACGCGAGACCGGCGAACGACTCGTCGTCCGACGCCTTGCGGTAGCCGACCGTGCCATTTTCGAGCTCGCCCTTCACCGGAGGAATGTCCGTCGGTGCCGGCATGTATTCGATGACGGCGTCGAGCATGGCCTGCACGCCCTTGTTCTTGAACGCCGAGCCGCACATCATCGGCACGATTTCGCTGGCGATCGTGCGCGTGCGGATGCCGAGCTTGATTTCCTCTTCCGTCAGGTCGCCGGACTCGAGGTACTTGTTCATCAGCTCTTCGTTGGCTTCAGCCGCGGACTCGATCATCTTCTCGCGCCATTCCTTGGCGGTGTCGAGAAGCTCGGCTGGGATGTCGCGCATGTCGTACTTCATGCCTTGCGACGCCTCGTCCCAGTAGATGGCCTTCATCCGGATGAGATCGACCACACCTTCGAAGCGTTCTTCCGCCCCGATGGGGATCTGGATGGGCACCGGGTTGGCCTTGAGGCGCGACTTCATCTGGTCATAGACCTTGAAGAAGTTGGCGCCCTGGCGGTCCATCTTGTTGACGAACGCGAGACGCGGCACCTTGTACTTGTTGGCCTGGCGCCACACGGTTTCCGATTGCGGCTGCACGCCGCCGACGGCGCAATAGACCATGCACGCACCGTCGAGCACGCGCATCGACCGCTCGACTTCGATCGTGAAGTCGACGTGGCCGGGGGTGTCGATGATGTTGATCCGGTGCTCGGGGA
>JANNNM010000143.1:0-1088 GCA_031398535.1 Betaproteobacteria bacterium
ATCCATCGTGCCAAAGTGGGCCAGCACCAGGCCCACGCCCAGGATGAAGCCGAAGTCGCCGACGCGGTTGGCCAGGAAGGCCTTCAGGTTGGCGTAGATGGCCGTGGGCCGCGTGTACCAGAAGCCGATCAGCAGGTAGGAGACAAGCCCCACCGCCTCCCAGCCGAAGAAGAGCTGCAGGAAGTTGTTGCTCATCACCAGCATGAGCATCGAGAACGTGAAGAGCGAGATGTACGAGAAGAACCGCGAGTAGCCGGGGTCTTCCGCCATGTACCCGATCGTGTACACGTGCACCATCAGCGACACGAAGGTGACGACCAGCATCATCGTGGTGGTGAGCGGGTCGATCAGGAAGCCGATCACCATCTTGACGTCGCCGGACAGCAGCCACGTGTAAAGGTTGCCGTTGAAGGTATTGCCGGCGTTGACGTCGCGCCAGATCACGAACGAGGCGACGAAGGCCACGGCCACGCCGAGGATCGTCAGCCAATGCGACGCGGCGCGCGGCATCTTCGTGCCGAAGAGGCCCACGACCACGGCGGCCAGCAATGGCGCCATCGGCACGAGGAGATAGAGACCTTGCATCGTCATCGTCGCCGCCTCAACCCTTCAGCTTGCCGAGGTCTTCGACATTGATGGTGCCGGCATTGCGGAACAGCAGCACCAGGATGGCCAGGCCAATGGCGGACTCGGCCGCGGCCACGGTCAGGATGAAGAACACGAACACCTGCCCATCCATGTTGCCGAGATAGCGCGAGAAGGCGATGAAGTTCATGTTGACGGCGAGCAGCATCAGCTCGATCGCCATCAGGATGATGATCACGTTCTTCCGGTTGAGGAAGATGCCGGCCATGCTGATCGCGAACAGGACCGCGCCAAGCACGAGGTAGTGCGCCAGCGTGGGCGCGGAAAGTAGCGAGGACATCATCGGGCCGCCGTCATTCCCTGGTATCAGAAGGCAGGTTGAGGAGCCGCACGCGATCCTCGCGCCGTACCTTCACCTGCTGCCCCGGGTCCTGGTACTTGGTGTCCCTGCGCTTGCGGTGCGTCAGCGCAATGGCCGCGATGATGGCGACCAGCAGCAGCAC
>JANNNM010000145.1:0-1952 GCA_031398535.1 Betaproteobacteria bacterium
ATCCATCGTGCCAAAGTGGGCCAGCACCAGGCCCACGCCCAGGATGAAGCCGAAGTCGCCGACGCGGTTGGCCAGGAAGGCCTTCAGGTTGGCGTAGATGGCCGTGGGCCGCGTGTACCAGAAGCCGATCAGCAGGTAGGACACGAGGCCCACCGCTTCCCAGCCGAAGAAGAGCTGCAGGAAGTTGTTGCTCATGACCAGCATGAGCATCGAGAACGTGAAGAGGGAAATGTACGAGAAGAACCGCGAATAGCCGGGGTCCTCCGCCATGTAGCCGATGGTGTAGACGTGCACCATCAGCGACACAAAGGTGACCACCAGCATCATCGTCGTGGTCAGCGGGTCGATCAGGAAGCCGATCACCATCTTCACGTCGCCGGACAAGAGCCACGTGTACAGGTTGCCGTTGAACGTGTTGCCGGCATTGACGTCGCGCCAGATCACGAACGAGGCGACGAAGGCCACCGCCACGCCCAGGATCGTCAGCCAATGGGAAGCCGCGCGCGGCATCTTCGTGCCGAAGAGGCCCACGACCACGGCGGCCAGCAGCGGCGCCATCGGCACGAGGAGATACAGACCTTGCATCGTCATCGTCGCCGCCTCAGCCCTTCAGCTTGCCGAGGTCGTCGACATTGATGGTGCCCGCGTTGCGGAACAGCAGGACCAGGATGGCGAGGCCGATGGCCGATTCGGCCGCCGCCACCGTCAGGATGAAGAACACGAACACCTGCCCGTCCATGTTGCCCAGGTAGCGCGAGAAGGCAATGAAGTTCATGTTGACGGCGAGCAGCATCAGCTCGATCGCCATCAGGATGATGATCACGTTCTTCCGGTTGAGGAAGATTCCCGCCATGCTGATGGCGAACAGCACGGCGCCCAGCACCAGGAAGTGCGCCAGCGTGGGCGCGGTGAAAAGTGACGACATCATTGTCCCGTGTTGTTCTTGTCGCGGCAGCCGGACATGCACGCGCACTTCCGGCCCGCCGTGGTCATTCCCTGGTTTCGGTCGGCAGGTTGATGAGGCGCACGCGATCCTCGCGGCGCACTTTCACCTGCTGTCCCGGGTCCTGATACTTCGTATCGCGGCGCTTCCGGTGCGTGAGCGCGATGGCGGCGATGATGGCCACCAGCAGCACGACCGCCGCAATCTCGAACGGATACACATAGTCGACGTAGATGAGCTTGCCCAGCGCCTTCGTGTTGCTGCCTTCGGCCGCCGGCGGCGCCTCGCTGCCCCCCACGCCGCTGCCGATCAGGATCAGCGCCATCTCGATCAGCACCAGGACGCCCACCGTGGCGCCCACCGGCACGTAACTTCGGAAATTGGTGCGCAGGTTGTCGAAATTGACGTCGAGCATCATCACGACGAACAGGAACAGCACCATGACCGCGCCCACGTAGACCAGCACCAGCGTGATCGCGAGGAACTCGGCCTTCAGCAAAATCCACAGGCCGGAGGCCGTGAAGAAGCACAGCACGAGCCACAGCGCCGCGTGCACGGGGTTGCGCGTCGTGATGACCCGCAGCGCCGCGAAGATCAGGATCGCGGCGAAAATGTAAAAGGTGGCAGTCGAGAATGTCATGAGCGTTTACCGGTACTTCGCGTCTTCTTCTCTATCGCGCGCGATCTGCGCCTCGTACCGGTCGCCCACGGCCAGCAGCATGTCCTTCGTGTAATACAGGTCGCCGCGCTTCTCGCCGCAGTACTCGAGGATGCGGGTCTCGACGATGGAATCCACCGGGCAGCTCTCCTCGCAGAAGCCACAGAAGATGCACTTCGTGAGGTCGATGTCGTAGCGCGTCGTCCGCCGCGTGCCGTCGGCGCGCTGGTCGGACTCGATGGTGATCGCCAGCGCCGGGCACACCGCCTCGCACAGTTTGCAGGCGATGCAGCGCTCTTCGCCGTTGTCGTAGCGGCGCAGGGCGTGCAGGCCGCGGAAACGCGGGCTTTG
>JANNNM010000160.1:0-7664 GCA_031398535.1 Betaproteobacteria bacterium
CTGAAGGAAGTCGTCGGCGCGTTGTAGGCGAAAAGGGGTCAGGCTCGGCCCAAAAAAGGGGTCAGGGTCAGTTAGGAATATCTGCTGTTTGGCCGAAGCCGAACCCAACTGACCCTGACCCCTTTTTTGGGCCGAGCCCGACCCACTTTTTTATTTGAAGTCGCCAGCGAAGGCGTACGTGAAGTCACCCGCCTTCATGTACTTGCGGAACGCGGCATTGACCTCGGCGGTGGTCAGCTTGGCAATCGCCGCGTCGATGCCGGCCGAGACCGCGAACGTGCGGCCGAGGTAGGCCTGCGTCGTCAGGGCGCCGGCAATGCTGGCATCCTCCGTACGCGCCAGCGTGCGTTCCTGCAACACGCCCTGCTTGGCCGCCGCCACTTCGGCGTCGGTGAAGCCGTCCTTCAGCGCGCGATCGAGTTCCTCGGCGATGCCGGTGCGCACCTTCTCGACGTTCTGCGGCGCGAAGATCGCATACATGCCATACGCGCTGTTGGCGTCGAGGGAGCTCGGCTGGAAGTAGCCGCCGGCGCCATACGACAGGCCATCCTTCTGCCGCAGCCGCTCCGGGATCCGCGCCGCCGACGAGTCGCCGAAGATGAAGTTGGCGACCAGCAGGGCCGGATAGTCCGGGTTCATGTCGTTGATCGGCCACTTCTCGCTGGCGATCAGGATCGCATTGGCCTTGTCGGGGACGACGAGGCGCAGCGCGGCCGGCTTGATCGTCCGGTATGGATCGGGCACGCGCGCATACGTCGATGGGCTCTTCCACGTGCCGAAGAGTTCGGTGACCAGCGCGCGCATCGCGTCCGCATCGAAGTCGCCGACGATCGCGAGCTCGGCGTTGCTGGCGCCGTAGAACTGCTTGTGGAAGGCGCGCACGGCATCGGCCGAGACCGCGTTGTTCCAGGCGAGGCTCTCCTCGATCGTCGGGGCATACCGCGGATCGCCGACCGGATACGGATTGTCGTGGCGGCGCAGCGCACGCTGGGCGATGTCCTGCGGATCCGACCGCGCAGTTTCCAGCGACGTGGCCCGCGCCCGTTTCAACTGGTCGAGCTCGGTGGCGGGAAATGCGGGGTTCTTCAGGACGTCGGCAACCAGGCGCAGCGTATCGGGCAACTGCGCGCGAAACGTCTGGCCGCTGGCGGAGGCACCGGTGGCCGAGCCGCTGACGCTGACCTTCGCGCGCAGCCGATCGAACTCGTCGTTGATTTCCTGCCGCGACTTGCTCGTGGTCCCGCGCAACAGCATGCTGCCGGCGACCGTGCCGTCGGTGGCCTTGCCGAACGCGGATTTTTCGTCGCCGAAACGCAGCGTGAGGCTGAAGTTGACCGCTTCGCCGCGCGTCTTCTTCGGGAGCAGCGCGACCTTCATGCCATTCGGCAGCGTGAAGCGCTGGGCGCGGGCGTCGAGGTTCGCCGGCGACGAATCGAACACTTCGCCGGCGGCGGTGGCGGCATCGCCCTTGTAGTCCTTGACCATGGCAGCGACATCGACCGGCGGCGCCGCAGGGGCGCGGTCGGGTTTGGCATCCGGGATGAACTCGCCCATCGTCAGGTTCGAGCGCTTCAGATACTGCAGCGCCACGCGCTGCACGTCTTCCGCCTTGACGGTGCGATAGCGGTCACGCTGCAGGAAGAAGAGGCGCCAGTCGCCCAGCGCGATCGACTCCGAGATGGCCACGCCGAATTCCTGCGGGTTGGACATCACGTCGTCGTAGTGCTTGGCCGCCTTGGCGCGCACGCGCGCGACTTCGGTTTCGGTGATCGGTTCCTTGGCGATGTTCGCGAAGGTAGCCAGCATCGCCTCGCGCGCCGGCTCGATGGTGTCACCGTCCGGAATTTGCGCAAAGAACGTGGTGGTGCCGGGGTCGGACTGGGCTTCGGCCCAGACCGAGACCGCAGTGGCCTTCTTGGTTTCCACCAGCGCCTTGTACAGGCGGCCTGAAGGTGCCAGCGTCATCACTTCGCCCAGGACGTCGGTCGCGACGTAGTCCGGATGCGCGCCGCGGCCCACCTTGTACATCATGCCGAGGAACTTGGAATTGCCCACGCGGCGCAGTGTCGCCGAACGCTCGCCGTCCTGCACCGGGTCTTCGGTGTAGATGCGGGGCAGCACGCGCGAGGGCTTCGGGATGGGCCCGAAGTATTTCGCGATCAACGCCAGCGTGGCGTCGACGTCGAACTTGCCGGCGAGGATCAGCACGGCGTTGTCCGGCTGGTAGTACATCTTGTAGAACGCCTGCAGCCGGTTGATGTCGACGTTCTCGATGTCCGAGCGCGCGCCGATCGGCAGGTGGCCGTAGTTGTGCCACTGGTAGGCGGTGGACAGCATCTTGCCGTACAGCACCAGCTGCGGATTGTTCTCGCTGCTCTCGAATTCGTTGCGGACCACCGTCATCTCGGTGTCGAGGTCGCTGCGGCGGATGAATGAGTTGACCATGCGGTCGGCTTCCATCGACAGCGCCCAGTCGAGGTTTTCGCTCGACGCGCTGAAGGTCTGGAAGTAGTTGGTGCGGTCCCAGCCGGTGCTGCCGTTGTACTCCATGCCGCGGCGGCCGAGCTCCTGCATGATGTTGCCGCGCGACGGCGTGCCCTTGAACACCAGGTGCTCCAGCAAGTGCGCCATGCCGGTCTCGCCGTAGTTCTCGTGCGCCGCGCCCACCTTGTAGGTGACGTTCACCACCGTGGTGGGCTTCGACGCGTCGGGGAACAGCAGCACCGTCAGGCCGTTGGCCAGCCGGTACTCGGTGATGCCCTCGACGGTGGGGCCCTGCGTGACGCCGGCCGGCAGCGCGGCATGCACGCCTGCCGCGACGAACAACGGCAGGACGAAGGCGGCGATGCGCCGGGAAATGGCAGCGAATGCGGGCATGGATTCGACCTCGGTGGATTGGCGCGCGGAGTATAGCCGCCGCTGGCTTAAGGCCTGCTTAGACGTCGAAATGCAGGAAATGTTCGACCGGCAAACGCTCTGCGCGCCTGCCTACGGATGATCCGCGTGCGGCTTCGGCAGGAACACCACGGCCAGCGCGGAAACGGCGGCGATCACCGCCATCAGCCCCAGCAGGAAGCCGAAGCCGTTGGCCTTGACCAGCGGTCCCAGCAGGTACACGGCCAGCGAGCTGACGCCGAAGGCAATGGCGAGGCGCACGCCGGCCACGCGCGAACGCATCCGGTCGTCGACGTAGCGCACGATCAGCGCGTCGGTGAACGGGATGGCGCCGAACACGAAGGCCATGAACAGGATGGCCAGCCCGTAGAAGACCCAGCCGTCGGCAAACATCGCCATCGCGAACAGCGGGATCTGCATCAGCACGATGCCCATGAACAGGCGCTTCAACGGATAGCGGTCGATCGCACGGCCCACGATCAGCTGCGAGAACGACGCCACGACGTACACGGCGCCCAGCATCAGGCCGAGGCGCGCCGGGTCGAGCGTGATTGCGCGCATCCGGTCGGCCATCAATTCGCCGTTGCCGTTGGTCGTGAAGTTGAAGAGCAGGCTACCGCAGGTGGACGTGAGCGTCAGCACCAGCACCACGCGCGCGATGTCGCGCGGCGCCAGGTCGGTTTGCCGGGGCGCGCGCTTCGATGGCGACATCGCCTCGTTCGGCACCACGCGCGCGAAGATGAAGCCGAGCGCAATCGCCGCGATACCCGGGACGACGAAGGCCATCCGCCAGCCAAAATACTTGATGATGAAACCGGTCATGATCGCCGCTGCGGCGATGCCGAGGTTGCCCACGAGGCCGTTGAAGCCGATCACCGCGCCGGGGCGGGACGTGCCCTGCACCAGCATCGGGATGCCGACCGGATGGTAGATCGCCGCGAAGGCACCCATCAACGTCAGCGCCGCCGCCAGTTGCCACGCGCTTTGCGTCGTCGCCGCCAGCAGGCACGACGCGCCGATGCCGAAGAAGAACACCAGCATCATCGCGCGCCGCCCCCACAGGTCGCCCAGGCGTCCGGCCGGGATCGAGCCCAGGCCGAACAGCAGGAAGGCACCGGCGGTGAATGGCATGAGGTCTTCCCAGCGCGCGTAGCCGAACTCCACGGCGATCGTGCCCACGGCCGCCGCGAAGATCAGCAGCACCAGGTGGTCCAGCGCGTGCGCCAGGTTCAGCAATGTCGTCGTGGCGACACTGTGACCGGCAAGGGCCGGGACCATAGGCGTGGCATCGGGCGGAACGGAGGACGTGGCGGCTGGGGGCGGCGGGGGCATGGAGTGGGAGGGTGCGCAGCGGGGGCGAAACGTGGAATTATGAACGTCCTTGGTGCAGCTTGTGTTGACGTTTACGTAAACGTCATTTAGCGTGTCGCATCGCGCCAAAAAGCGAGGTTCCGCCGTGAACGACCTGTCCCTCCGCCAGCCGCTCGTCTACAAGCCCGTGCACAAGGTGCGCTTCGTCACGGCCGCCAGCCTGTTCGACGGGCACGACGCGTCGATCAACATCATGCGGCGGATCCTGCAGGCGTCGGGCTGCGAGGTGATCCACCTCGGGCACAACCGGTCGGTGGAGGAGGTCGTCAACTGCGCGCTGCAGGAAGACGCGCAGGGCATCGCGATCTCGTCCTACCAGGGCGGCCACGTCGAGTACTTCAAGTACATGCTCGACCTGCTGCGCGAGCGCGGCGGCGCGCACATCAAGGTGTTCGGCGGCGGTGGCGGCGTGATCGTGCCGGACGAAATCAAGGAACTGCACGACTACGGGGTCACGCGCATCTTCTCGCCGGAGGACGGCCAGCGTCTCGGCCTGCAGGGGATGATCAACGAGATCGTCTCGGCGTGCGATACCGATCTGGCGGCCACGCTGCCGACGTCTTTGGCGCCGCTGCGCGGCCAGGATCGCTTCGCACGCACGCATGCATTGGCGCGGCTCATCACCGGGCTTGAGAACGGCACCGTGCCCGCGCCGCTGCGCGCAGAATTGCTGGCCGCCGCGGAAGCGTCGAAAGTGCCGACGATCGGCATCACCGGTACCGGGGGCGCGGGCAAGAGCTCCCTGACCGACGAACTGGTGCGCCGTTTCCGGCTCGACCAGAAGGACGCATTGCAGATCGCGCTGATCTCGATCGACCCGTCGCGGCGCAAGTCGGGTGGCGCCTTGCTGGGTGACCGCATCCGGATGAACGCCAACGAGCATCCGAACATCTTCATGCGCTCGCTGGCCACTCGGGATGCCGGCAGCGAGATCTCGAAGGCGCTACCCGACGTGATCGCCGCGTGCAAGGTGGCGGGTTTCGACCTCGTCATCGTCGAGACGTCGGGCATCGGGCAGGGCGATGCGGCGATCGTGCCGCTGGTCGACACGTCGTTGTACGTGATGACGCCGGAGTTCGGCGCGGCCAGCCAGCTGGAGAAGATCGACATGCTCGACTTCGCCGACTTCGTCGCCATCAACAAGTTCGACCGCAAGGGCGCGCAGGATGCGCTGCGCGACGTACGCAAGCAGTTCCAGCGCAACCGCGAAGCCTGGAAGACGCCGCCCGATGCGATGCCGGTGTTCGGCACGATGGCGTCGCGCTTCAATGATGACGGCGTCACCGCGCTGTACAAGGCGCTGGCGGCGACGCTGGCCACGCATGGCCTGAAACTCGCGCCGGGCGCGCTGCCGGCGGTGACCACCCGCCAGTCCACGGCACAGAACGTGATCGTGCCGGCGGCGCGGTCGCGCTATCTGGCCGAGATCGCCGATGCCGTGCGCGGCTATCACGCATGGACGGCGAAGCAGGCACGCGTGGCGCGCGAGCGGCAGGCGTTGCGCCTGTCGAAGCAGATGTTGGGCGACAACCCGGCCGTGGCCGCGATCGATGCGCTGGCCGTCGAGCGCGATGCGCAGCTCGACCCGCGGGCGCGGAAGCTGCTGGACATGTGGCCGCAGACGGTGGCGGCCTACGGCGGCGACGAGTATGTCGTGAAGATCCGCGACAAGGAGATCCGCACTGCGCTCACCACGACGTCGCTGTCGGGCACGCGCGTGCGCAAGGTGGCACTCCCGCGCTTCGAGGACGACGGCGAGATCCTGCGCTGGCAGTTGCTGGAGAACGTGCCGGGCAGCTTCCCCTTCACCGCCGGCGTGTTCGCGTTCAAGCGCGAGAACGAGGACCCGACGCGGATGTTCGCCGGCGAGGGCGATCCGTTCCGCACCAACCGCCGCTTCCACCTGCTGGCGGACGGCGTGCCGGCCAAGCGGCTGTCCACTGCGTTCGACTCCGTCACGCTGTACGGCAATGACCCGGCCATCCGGCCCGACATCTACGGCAAGGTGGGCAACTCCGGTGTGTCGATCGCCACGCTCGACGACATGAAGGCGCTGTATGCCGGCTTCGACCTGGCCGACCCGGCCACATCGGTGTCGATGACGATCAATGGTCCCGCGCCCACGCTGCTGGCGATGTTTCTCAACACCGCGATCGACCAGCAACTGGAAAAATTCCGCGCCGACAACAAACGCGAGCCTACGGACGACGAGGATGCCAAGATCCGCGAGTGGACGCAGGCGACCGTGCGCGGCACCGTGCAGGCCGACATCCTGAAGGAAGACCAGGGGCAGAACACCTGCATCTTCTCCACCGAGTTCTCGCTGAAGGTGATGGGCGACATCGCGCAGTACTTCGTCCAGCACAACATCCGCAATTTCTATTCGGTGTCGATCTCCGGGTATCACATCGCCGAGGCCGGGGCCAACCCGATCTCGCAACTGGCGTTCACGCTGTCGAATGGCTTTACCTTCGTCGAGGCGTACCTGGCGCGCGGGATGAGCATCGACGACTTCGCCCCGAACCTGTCGTTCTTCTTCAGCTACGGGATGGACCCGGAGTACACGGTGATCGGCCGCGTGGCGCGGCGCATCTGGGCGGTGGCGATGAAGAACCGCTACGGGGCGAACGAGCGCTCGCAGAAGTTGAAATTTCATTCGCAGACGTCGGGGCGTTCGCTGCACGCGCAGGAAATCTCGTTCAACGACATCCGCACCACGCTGCAGGCACTGATCTCGACCTACGACAACACCAATTCGCTGCACACCAACGCCTACGACGAGGCGATCACGACACCGACGGAGGAATCCGTGCGACGCGCGATGGCCATTCAGCTCATCATCAACCGCGAATGGGGCCTCGCGAAGAACGAGAATCCCAACCAGGGCGCGTTCATCATCGACGAACTCACCGATCTCGTTGAGGAGGCGGTGCTGAAGGAATTCGAGGCCATCTCCGAGCGCGGCGGCGTGCTGGGCGCGATGGAGACCGGTTACCAGCGCGGCAAGATCCAGGAAGAGTCGATGCACTACGAGCACCAGAAGCACGATGGCTCGTATCCGATCATCGGCGTCAACACGTTCCGCAATCCGCACGCCGATACGGCGCCGCCGCAGAAGATCGAGCTGGCGCGCTCGTCCGACGACGAGAAGCAGTCACAGCTGAAGCGGCTGGCCGAGTTTCACACGCGGCATGCAGCCGAGGCGCCGGCCGCGCTGGCGCGGTTGCGCCACGTGGTGATCGAGAACGGCAACGTGTTCGCCGAGTTGGTAAACGCCGTGCGCGTGTGCTCGCTGGGCCAGATCACCAACGCGCTGTTCGAGGTGGGCGGGCAGTACCGCCGCAACATGTGAGCCTCGGGCCTCGCGGCCCATGGTTTACATCGGATTCGCCAGCGGC
>JANNNM010000325.1:0-8687 GCA_031398535.1 Betaproteobacteria bacterium
TTTTCATTGACGCTGCGTCCGCCGCGGAAACTCTGCTTGCGGATCTTGACGATGCGGATGCCCTGCCGCCGCAGGTTGGTCGTGACGACCGTTTCGGTGGCAGCCTTCGACTCGCCGCGTACCTGGCGGTTGTTGCGGTCCACGCCTTCCCAGATGAAGGTGTATTCCTTGACGTCGCGGCGATTGGCGGTGGTTGCGGTGGCCATGGCAGTTTTCCGTTAGGTGACGGGTGCACCGTCACTCGTTGGTGATCGCCTCGATTTCCTCGAGGGAGGTCATGCCGGTCTTGACTTTGCGCAGGCCCGATTGCCGCAGGTCGCTGACACCTTCCTTGCGCGCCTGGATCGCAATGTCGAGCGCGTTACCGTTGCGCATGATCACCTGGCGCATGTCATCGGTGATCGGCATCACCTGGTAGATGCCCACACGGCCCTTGTAGCCCGTGCCCTTGCACTTGTCGCAGCCGACCGGGCCCAACGGCTGCCACGATCCGTCGAGATCTTCCGCCGAGAATCCTGCGTGCAGCAGCGCCTCGGGCGGGATGTCTTCCGGCGCCTTGCAGTTCGGGCACAGCCGGCGTCCCAATCGCTGCGCGGTGATCAGGATGACCGAGGACGCGATGTTGAAGGGCGCCACCCCCATGTTGAGCAGCCGCGTCAGCGTCGTCGGGGCATCGTTGGTGTGCAGCGTCGACAGCACGAGGTGGCCCGTCTGCGCGGCCTTGATGGCGATGTCGGCGGTCTCGAGGTCGCGGATTTCGCCGACCATGATGATGTCGGGATCCTGTCGCAGGAACGACTTGAGCGCTGCGGCAAACGTGAGGCCGGCCTTGTCGTTGACGTTGACCTGGTTGACGCCAGGCAACTGGATTTCAGCCGGATCCTCGGCGGTGCTGATATTCACGCCCGGCTGATTCAGGATGTTGAGGCACGTGTAGAGCGATACCGTCTTGCCGCTGCCTGTGGGGCCGGTGACGAGGATCATGCCGTACGGCCGGCCGATGGCGAACAGCAGCGACGTCTGCTGGTCGGCCTCGTAACCCAGCGCCTCGATGCCGAGCTTGACGCCGGCGGAATCGAGGATCCGCATCACGATCTTCTCGCCGTACAGCGTGGGCAATGTCGACACCCGAAAGTCGATCGACTTGCTCTTCGACAGCACGAGCTTCATCCGCCCGTCCTGCGGGATGCGCTTTTCCGAGATGTCGAGCCGCGAGATCACCTTGATGCGTGACGCCACCTTGTCCTTGATGGCCAGCGGCGGCTGCGCGATCTCCGCCAGGATGCCGTCGACGCGATAGCGGATCCGGTAATACTTCTCGTAGGGCTCGAAGTGCACGTCCGAGGCGCCTGCGGCGATGGCGTCGGTGAGAATCTTCTGCAGGTACTTGACGACCGGCGCGTCCTCGATGTCGGAGTCTTCGTCCAGCGATACTGCAGCCGCGCCATCCTCGAGGCCAACTTCCATGTCCTCGAGGTTGTTCATGTCCTTCAGTGTGGTGCCGGTGGCCTCGATGATCTTGAGGATGGCCTGGCCGAGCTTGTCGTCCTCGACGACGATGGCCTCGGGCACCAGGTTCGTCTTGAACCGCATCTCCTCCAGCGCCTGCAGGTTGGCGGGGTCGGATATTGCGACAAAGAGCTTGTTGCTGCGCTTGAAGAGCGGCAGCACGCGCCGCGACTGCGCGATCTTGAGGTCGACGAATTCCTTGGGGATCTGGTCGACGTCGAAGCTGGCGAGATCAAGGAGCGGCGTGCCGAAGGCACGCGAGGCGAAGACCGCAAGTTGATGCGCGGTCATGCGCTTGCCGATCAGCACCTGCTCGACAAACGATACGCCGGAGGCCTGTGCCTGCGATTGCAGCGTTTCCGCCTTGTAATCGGACATCAGGCCGTTTTGCGCGAGCGCGCGCGCAAGTCCGCTGATCGTGCGGGTGGCGGCGTGCGTGGCCATCGTGGCGTTATGAGTCCGGGCGGTAGGAAGAAGGGGGTGCGGGTTTTTGACAAGCAAACAACATGCCGGAAGGGGCAAATTGCCTGCTATTCCATTCGCATAAAACTTAGCTGGTCGATGATGCCCGCTCGACCGGGGTTTGTAAAGGCGCCGCGCCCCGGCCCACCGGCACCAGAAGTTTCACCACTTTGACCGCCCGGTCCTGGGTTTGCAGGATTTCCAGCAATTGCCCGTTCAGCCGGAAGGAAAGCCCGGCGTCCGGGATGTCCCCCAGGTGTTCGACGATGAGCCCGTTGAGCGTCTTGGGGCCATCCAGCGAAAACTGGGTGCCGAGCCGGCGGTTCAGCGTGCGCAGCAGGCTCATCCCGGCCACGACGACGCTGCCGTCCGGCTCGCGCCGGTAGATTTCGGCGCCTCCGGGTGCCTGGGTCGTGAACTCGCCGATGATCTCCTCGACGATGTCCTCGATCGTGACCAGCCCCTGCAGCTCGCCATACTCGTCGACGACGAGGCCGAGCCGCTGCCGGTCGGTCTGGAAATGCGTCAGCTGCGTCAGCAGCGGAGTCCCGGCAGGGATGAAGTAGGGCGGGCGAAGCAATGGGCGCAACCGGTCGGTGTCGAGCTCGCCGGCCTGCAGCTGCAGGTGGACGACGGCCTTCAGCGGCAGCACGCCGATGATGTTGTCGAGCGTCTCCTCGAAGACCGGCACCCGCGAGTGATAGGACGTTGCAAGCTGCTGGCGCAGCAGCCCCGGCTTCTCGGCAAAGTCGAGGGCATGGATGCGATTGCGCGGCGTCATCACGTCCTCGACCGTGATGGCCTCGAGGTCCATCAGGTTCGCCAGCATCGTCTTGTGCTTGCCGCGGAAGTACTGGCTGCCTTCAAGCACCAGCGAGCGCAATTCCTCCTGGGTCAGTTGCGTGGCGCCTTCCTGCGCCGGCTGGACGCGGAGCAGCTTCAGCAGGCCCTGGACGAACAGGTTGACGAACCAGACCACGGGCTGCAACACGCGCAGCAACGGCGTCAGGACGAACGCCACCATCGGCGCAATACGATCGGCGTGCGTCGCGCCGATCACCTTCGGCGTGATTTCGGAGAACACGAGGATCAGGAACGTGACCGCGACGGTGCCGGCGGCGAGCGCCAATTCGCCTTCGCCCAGCATGCGGCCGGTGATCACGCCTGCGAGCGTGGCGGCGCCGGCGTTGATCAGGTTGTTGCCGAACAGGATCACGCCCAGCAGCCGGTCGGTCTGCGCCAGCAGGCCGAGCGCGAGCCGCGCGCCACGATTGCCGCGCTGCGCGCGATGCTTCAGCCGGTAGCGGTTCGACGCCATCATCGCCGTCTCGGCGATGGAGAAGAACCCCGACGCGATCAGCAACACCGCCAGTGCGAACGCGAGGGCGCTGGTGGTGACGTCAGCCACGTCGCGGCCGCGAGGTTGTCATCGGCCGAGCAGGACCTCGGACACGAACTTGCTGCCGAGGTAGCCCAGCACCAGCAGGGCCGTGCCGGCGACGATCCAATAGAGCGCGCGGCGGCCACGCCAGCCGTAGCGCCAGCGGCCGAACAGCAGGATTGCGAACGCGCTCCAGCCGAGCAGCGAGAACACGTTCTTGTGATTGAACGTCATCGCCTTGCCGAAGATCTGTTCGGAGAAGAGCGCGCCGCTGACGAGCGTCATCGTCAGCAGCATGAAGCCCGCCGCCACCAGTCGGAACAGGAAACGCTCGAGCGTCAGGAGCGGCGGCGTCTCGCCCCCTTCGTCGGAGGTCAGACCGCGGCGCAGCCGCTTGTCGAGGCCGGTCAAGACCAGCGCATGCAGCGTCGCGACGACGAACAAGGCATAGGCGACCAGCGCGACAGCGATGTGGGCGGTGGCCCACGGCGAGTCTGCGTACGGAAAACGGTGCGCGCTGCCGCCGGCAAGAGGGGCCAACGCGCAGAGTGCGGCGACCGCGAGGATGGCATTGCCGGCGGCGGGCAGCCGCGCCAGAACACCCGAGACGCCCGCGACCAGCACGGTGACCCACGCGACCAGCGAGAGCGCGTGCAGGAACGAGAGGTCGAGTCCTTCCGGCGTGAACACCGCCTGCTCGAGCGTCCAGGCGTGCAGCACCAGCGCCAGTCCGATCGCAATGGCCGCGGCGCGGATGCGCAGGTGGCTCGTGGCGCCGGCATTGCGCAGGAAAGCGGCAAGCGCGTACAGGGAGGCGACGACGATATGAAGTAGAATCATGAGGTTGCAGTCGCGGCACGGTGTTGGACACCGTTCATCTTGCGCGGCAACAAGTGTACCCGATGGTTTGCGTCGCGCCGGACGCCAACCGCTGCCCGTTCATCTGCCGCGAATTCCGCCCCCGCCCATGCTTGAAAACCTGACTCAACGTCTGTCCCGTGTCGTCAAGGAATTGCGCGGACAGGCCCGCCTGACCGACGCCAACATCCAGGACGCGTTGCGCGAAGTGCGCCTGGCGTTGCTCGATGCCGACGTCGCCCTTCCGGTGGTGCGCGATTTCATTGCGACCGTGAAGGACAAGGCCGTCGGCGAAGAGGTCGTGGGGTCGCTCACGCCCGGCCAGGCGCTGATCGGCGTCGTGCATCGCGAGCTGACGACCTTGATGGGTGCTGCGTCCGTGCCGCTGTCGTTCGCGACGCAACCGCCCGCGGTGTTCCTGATGGCAGGTCTGCAGGGTGCGGGCAAGACCACCACGGTGGGCAAGCTCGCGCGCTTCGTGCAGGACCAGTACAAGAAGAAGGTACTGCTGGTGTCGGCGGACGTCTACCGGCCTGCCGCGATCGAGCAGCTGCGGCTGCTCGCCACCCAGGTAGGCGCGGAATTCTTCCCCTCCGATGCGGGGCAGGCGCCCGTCGCGATCGTCGAGGCTGCACTCGACTGGGCGCGGAAGCACTACGTCGACGTGCTGATCGTCGACACCGCGGGACGGCTGGCGATCGACGAAGCGATGATGCAGGAGATCACTGCGCTGCACGCGGCCGTGAAGCCGGTCGAGACATTGTTCGTCGTCGATGCGATGCAGGGCCAGGACGCGGTCAACACGGCGCGGGCCTTCCGCGACGCATTGCCGTTGACCGGCGTCGTGCTGACCAAGCTCGACGGCGATTCGCGCGGTGGCGCCGCGCTCTCCGTGCGGCAGGTCACGGGCGCGCCGATCAAGTTCATCGGTACCGGCGAGAAGATCGCCGGCCTCGAGGTGTTCCACCCGGAGCGCATGGCCTCGCGCATCCTCGGCATGGGCGATGTGCTGTCGCTGCTCGAGGACGCGCAGAAGAACGTCGACACCGTCGAAGCCGCGCAGCTCGCGAAGAAGGTCAAGTCGGGCAAGGGTTTCGATCTGTCTGACTTCAAGGCGCAGATCGGCCAGATGCGGAAGATGGGGGGCATCGCTGGGCTGGTGGACAAGCTGCCGGCGGAATTGGCCCGCGCCGCGCAAGGGGCGGCGGTCGACGAGCGCCGCATCGGCAGGATCGTGGGCATCATCGACTCGATGACCGCCCAGGAGCGGTCGAAGCCCGAGATCCTGAAAGCGTCCAGAAAGCGCCGGATTGCGGCCGGTGCGGGTGTGTCCGTCCAGGAAGTGAACCAGCTGCTGACCCAGTTCGAGCAGACGCAGAAGATGATGAAGATGGTCGCCAAGGGCGGCATGGCGAAGATGATGCGGGGGATGAAGGGGATGTTGCCGGGAATGCGTTAGTAAATAATTATAAAAATCAATGGATTAACAAAAACGTAACGGCCCCCCATGGCCGGGGGTACGACGGCCGGCCAAGTTGAACGGCTGCGCGCCGACAGCACCCGCCACTCCGGTCAACCGTCCGCCGCGCGGTCCGTTCCAACGCGACGGCCATCGGGGAGTTTTGTAGGGCGCTGGCATTGCCAAACTCGTGCATCTCATTGTAAAATCTTGGGCTTTTCCCGATTCGCCTTTCAAAGGTTCAAAGCCATGGTTGTGATTCGTCTTGCTCGCGGTGGCGCAAAAAAGCGCCCTTTCTACAACGTGGTCGTTGCCGATTCGCGCAGCCGCCGCGACGGCCGCTTCATCGAGCGCGTGGGTTTCTACAACCCGATCGCCACGGCCAAGGAAGAGTCATTGCGCCTCTCCGTCGACCGCATCGTGTTCTGGCAGGAGCGTGGCGCCAAGCTGTCCGACACCGTTGCCGGCCTGGTCAAGCGCTCGGCACGTCCGGCGGCGCCCGCAACTGCAGTGGCCGTCTAGCGCACCCCACTGAGTACACCCGACATCGTCGTGATGGGGCGCGTGGCCGCGCCCTGGGGTATCAAGGGCTGGATCAAGGTCCATCCGCTCACGCAGGCACCGGATACGTTGCTTGAATTCAAGACCTGGTGGCTGCGCCGACGCGAAGGTGCGTGGGTGCAGTACACGCTGGTCGAAGGCCGGCAACACGGCGCCACGTTGCTGGCGTGCCTGACGGGCATGCCCGACCGCGAAGTGGCGGCGGTGTGGAGTGGTGCCGAGATCGGCGTGCCGCGGGATGCATTGCCGGCGCCGGCCGAAGGTGAAATTTACTGGGCCGACCTGATCGGCCTCGCCGTGGTCAACCGCGAAGGCGTGGCGCTGGGCACGGTGGAAGCAGTGGACGAATTCGGCGCGCATCCGGTGTTGCGGGTGGCCGACGCAGTTGAAGTTCCGGTACGCAAGCGCTTGATCCCGTTTGTCGATGCACTGGTCGATAGTGTGGATCGCGCGGCAGGGCGGATCACCGTCGATTGGCAGCCGGAGTACTGAATCCCGGCAAAGGAAGGCGATGCGCATCGATGTCGTCACGCTGTTCCCCGAGATGGTGGCGCATGCGGCTGTCGTGGGGGTGACGGGGCGGGCGCAGGAGCGTGGGTTGTGGCACCTCGGGCTGTGGAATCCGCGTGACTACACCACGGATGCCCACAAGACCGTGGACGACCGGCCGTACGGGGGTGGGCCGGGAATGGTGATGCTGGGCGCCCCGCTGGCGCAGGCCATTGCGGCCGCGAAGGCCGCGCAGCGCAGCGAAGGGGTGGTGGCGCCGCGGGTGCTGCACCTCACGCCGGCAGGCACGCCGCTGACCCATGCGCGAGTGCAGGCGCTGGCGCAGGAAGCAAGGGCCGGGTACATATTGCTGGCGGGACGCTACGAAGGGATCGACGAGCGGCTCGTGCAGCAGGAAGTGGATGAGGAAATCGCCATCGGTGATTTCGTGGTGTCGGGCGGGGAGTTGCCCGCGCTGATGCTGATCGATGCGATGGTGCGCCTGCTGCCCGGGGCGCTGAACGACGAACAGTCGGCGCGGGAAGATTCGTTTGCCGACGGGTTGCTCGATTGCCCGCATTACACGCGGCCCGAGGACTACGCCGGGTTGCCGGTGCCGGAAGTGCTGCTGTCCGGTCACCACGAACGCATTCGCAGCTGGCGCCTGATGCAGGCGCTGGGACGGACGTGGGAACGGCGGCCCGACCTGCTGTCCGCGCGTACGTTGAGCCGGGAAGAACAAGGATTGCTCGCGCAGTACAAGCGGGAGAAGTTGGCAGCAGAAGAGTCGACGGGTGCCACCGCCAACGCGCGGCAACCCGATCGCACATCATAAAATGCGCCCATCAGGGGTTGATCCCTGCGCTGGGCGAAGCAGAAGGAAGCCGCACCATGAACATCATTGAAGTGCTGGAAAACGAAGAGATCGCGCGCCTCAACAAGACCATTCCGGTCTTCGCGCCCGGCGACACCGTGATCGTCAACGTCAGCGTCGTCGAAGGCGAGCGCAAGCGGGTACAGGCCTACGAGGGTGTCGTGATCGCCAAGCGCAATCGCGGCCTCAACTCCTCCTTCACCGTCCGCAAGATCTCCAGCGGCGAAGGCGTGGAACGTACGTTCCAGACGTACTCGCCGCTGCTGGCCTCCATCGAGGTCAAGCGCCGTGGCGACGTCCGCCGCGCCAAGCTCTACTACCTCCGTTCGCGTTCGGGCAAGTCGGCGCGGATTCGCGAAAAGCTGGAGCGCCGCGACCCTGCCAAGGGTTGATCGCTGCAGTTGCAGTCGCATTGCCGGGGTTGCGCCTGGCGACAAAAAACGGCCCTCCGGGGCCGTTTTTCATGGGCGACGGGCGGGATCAGGGGGGCGGCAGGAAAAGGCGAAACAAAGGGGTCAGGGTCAATCTGGTGCCACGACGGTCGAGTGGAAATCGGTCCAAATTGACCCTGACCCCTTTAATTTGCCTTTTCCTGCCGCCCCTGCCTCCACGGAGCATGGCCCGCTTCTTGCTGTCCTTGTCTTGCCTAAAGGGGGCTTTTCACCCAAGATTCCAACGGCATAATCCATTTCTTTTGCGCATGCATATCGCTTGAAGGCCACACTTTACGAAGCTCTGGGCATTCTGCCCACGTCCTCCGACGAGGACGTGAGGGCCGCGTTGCGCCGGCTGATCCGCAAATACTATGCGGGCACGCGCGACGGCCAGGGCAACGTCGAGGAAGCGCTGCGCTTCATCAATCACGCGAGCCGCATCCTGTCCGACGGCGAGCGCCGCCTGCGCTATGACCAGGAACTTGCCGTCTCGGCCGGCACCACGGAGCAGCGCATCGCGCACGTGGTCAGCAACGCCGTGGCCGAGCGGCAACCTATCCCAGTGGTGCGCGCGCTCGGCATCGTCAAGCGGGCGGCCGCCGAGACCAACCATGCGCTCAGCCGACTTGATGCCAAGCTCAAGGACGCGATCGTCGCTGC
>JANNNM010000239.1:0-3498 GCA_031398535.1 Betaproteobacteria bacterium
GTGCCGTTGGTCGTCGGCGACCAGGCCCGCGGCATGATCGATCTCGTCGACATGCGCCGTGAAAATGCGTTCGGTCCCTCGGATGTCCGCCTGCTGCAGACACTGGCCAGCAGCATGAGCATCGCACTGGAGAATGCGCGTCTCTTCGACGAGACGCAGCGGCTGCTGAAGGAGACCGAGCGCCGCGAACGGGAGTCGGTGGCACTGGCCGAAGTCGGCCGCGACGTGTCGTCGACCCTTAATCTCCCGACCGTGATGGAACGCATCGCAGGTCATGCCAGGGACTTGCTGGACGCTGATACCAGTGCGATCTTCCTGCCGGATGCCGATGGCGCCACCTATCGCGCGATCGTGGCCATCGGCAACGCGTCCGACGCGATCGGTGCGATGGCCGTGAAGCCTGGGGTGGGCATCATCGGGCACCTCGTCAATGGTGGCAACGCCGAATACATCAACGATACGGCGTCCGACCCACGCGCCGTGCAGATCGCCGGAACCGCGCAGCATGACAGCGAGAGATTGATGGTAGCCCCGCTGCTGGCCGGCACGCGGGTCAAGGGTGTCATGGCCGTATGGCGAACTTCTGGAACACCCTTCGGCGACTCGGACCTCGAGTTCCTGGTCGGCCTTTCGCTGCAGGCGACGGTGGCCATCGAGAACGCACGCCTGTTCGCGGAATCGGAGAAGCGCGCCGCGGAACTGGCCACCGTCAATACCGTGTCGCAGCAACTGGCCGGCAAGCTTGAGCTGGCATCGCTGCTGGACCTGGTAGGCGAACAGATCCGCACGGTATTCAATGCTGACATCGCCTATGTCGCGCTGTACAACCCGGACACCGGCATCATCGACTTTCCGTACCAGCATGGCGACGAGATCAGGCCGGTGAAGTATGGCGAAGGCCTCACGAGTCAGATCATCAAGGACGGCAAGTCCGTCATCATGAATCGCGAAGCGGACCGGAAAGAGCGTGCGCGCGGTACCACCATCCTGGGCAAGCAATCGCTGTCGTACCTGGGAGTACCCATCCCGGTGGCCGGCGTCAGCCTCGGCGTGATCAGCGTGCAGAGCACCGAGAAGGAAGGCGTCTACGGGCCCGATGACGAGCGCCTGCTGTCCACGATCGCTGCCAACGTCGGCGTGGCGTTGCAAAACGCGCGCCTGTTCAACGAAACACGCGAAACGCTTTCCCATCAGACCGCCACCGCCGACATCCTGCGCGTGATCAGCAGCTCGCCGACCGACGTGCAGCCGGTGTTCGACGCGATCGTCGGCACGGCGCTGCGGTTGATGAATTGTGATTTCACCGCGCTGCTCCGCTGCGACGGCTCGGTCTTCACGGCGGTCGCCAACGCCACACCGGGGGGTACGCCCCCGGACTCGCCCGAGCCCATACTGCCCGTCGATCCTGCGGCCAATTTCCCGTCGCGGGTCATCGTTTCGAAAGCCATGCTGCACATTCCGGACTGGGACGCGATCGACCTGCCGCTGCATGAACGCGCCGTCCGTGCCCGGCGCGGGATCAGCGCTTCCCTGATGCTTCCGCTGCTCCGCAAGGACGAATGCATCGGCGTGCTGGCAGTGGCGCGCGACAAGGCCGGACCGTTCACCGACAAGGAAATCGCGCTTGCCCAGTCGTTCGTCGACCAGGCGGTGATTGCCATCGAGAACGTGCGCCTGTTCAACGAAACCCGGGAGGCGCTGGAGCAGCAAACCGCGTCGGCCGAAGTGCTGCAGGTGATCAGCGGCTCGATGGCGGACGCCCTGCCGGTGTTCGAGAAGGTGCTGGACAGCTGCGCGCGCCTCTTCGGTACGCACGAGATGGGAATATGCCTGGAGCGCGACGGCATGATCGACTTCCCGGCCTATCGCGGCGCTTTCAGGAACAAGGTCAGGGAGCATTACCCGCGCCCGCTGGAAGGCTCGGTCAGTGCAGTCGCGATGAGCAAGGGCGAGGTCGTCCACATCGCCGACACCTCCACCATGGACAGCGTCCCGGGCTACGTGATGGATCTGGTCGGCCACGTCGGCAACTTCTCGCTGATCAGCGCACCGATGCTCTGGCAAGGCCGCGGCATCGGCACCATCGACCTGGTCCGTTCACCCCCCCGCCCATTCAGCGCCAAGGAAATCGCGCTGCTGCGCACGTTTGCCGACCAGGCGGTCATCGCCATCCAGAACGCGCGCCTCTTCAACGAGACCAAGGAAGCGTTGGAGCGCCAGACCGCCACCGCCGACGTGCTGCAGGTGATCAGCGCCTCGCCGACGGATGTGCAGCCGGTCTTCGACATCATTGCCGAGCGGGCCGCCAAGCTGACTGGCGCGGAGTCCGGCATCGTTTTCCGCTTCGACGGCAGCCTGATCCACCTCGCCAGTACCTATGCCCTCGATTCGGAATTCATTGACGTGCTGGCGACGGAGTTGCCGGCAAGGCCCGACGCATTCTTCATTGCGGCGGAATCAATAAGGACGGGCTTGGTTGTCAACGTGCCAGACCTGCAGGAGCGTGGTGTGAACTCCACTGCGCCGCTCCGCATCAAGGAAGTTTCCAGGAAGGCAGGCCTGTGCGCTGGCCTGGCTGTACCGATGTTCCGCGACCGTCAGGTGGTCGGCGCCCTCACGATGTACCGGAGCAAGCCCGGCAGATTCGCCGACAACGAGGTCGACCTGCTCCGCACGTTCGCCGCGCAGGCCGTCATCGCCATCGAGAACGTGCGCCTCTTCAACGAGACGAAGGAAGCGCTGGAGCATCAGACGGCGACGGCAGAAGTGCTCGACGTCATCAGCCATTCAATGGCCGATGCGTCGCCGGTGTTTGAGAAGATCATCGAGTGCTGCGAGAGGTTGTTCTCGGCCGAAGCTTTCGCCCTGGGCATTGTCGACGACACTGGACAAGTGGCGCTCCCAGTCTATCGCCTGACCCCATCCGCGCGGGCGGCGCTGGGGGCGACCGAGGCGGCGCAAATCGAGGCGGAGACACGCGCCGCGTTCCCGCGACCCCTGGCCGGCACACTGACTGAACAGGCCATTCGGGCGGGCAGGCTGGTGGAGATTCGTGATGTCACGAAAGGCGCCGACGCGTCGCAGCCGGCGGCGCGGGCGGCGGCGCGCATGATGCCCGGCACCGCCGTCGCCGTGGCGCCGCTGATGTGGGAGGGGCGCGGTATCGGGTCGCTGACGATGATGCGCCGGGAAACCGACGGCCTGCGTGACCGCGAAAATGCCCTCCTCAAGACTTTCGCCGACCAGGCCGTCATCGCCATCCAGAACGCCAAGCTGTTCAACGAGACCCGGGAGGCACTGGAGCAGCAGACGGCTACCGCCGAAGTGTTGCAGGTCATCAGCAGCTCGATCGCTGACACCGCACCAGTGTTTGACAAGATCCTTGACAGTTGCGGACACCTCTTTGCCACAGAACAGATGGCGATCCTCGTGGTCGGCGATGACGACCGTGTGCACATGGCGGCGTGGCGTGGGCAGGCTTTTGAGGCAAATGTTGTC
>JANNNM010000288.1:0-4398 GCA_031398535.1 Betaproteobacteria bacterium
GACCGACCACCGCGGCCGCAGCAGGCGCGCCAGCGTGAGTCCGCGCGGGTGCTCGGTCAGGTGGATCAGCAGGTCGTAGTGGCGCGCGCGCAGCGTGCGCAAGAGCCGCCACTCGGCACGCGCCTGCGCCACCATGCCTGCATGTTTCCAGCCGCGATCGATCGCGTGCAACTGGGCAATGGCCGGGTGTCCCGTCAGCATCGGCGCGGTTTCCGCGTACACCAGCGCGTCGATGGCAATGCCGGGAGCCGCCCGCGCAAGCGCCGTGAACACCGGCGAGGCCAGCAACACGTCGCCGTGGTGGCGCAGCTTGGTGATCAGCGCGCGGCGGACCTGGGGCAGCGGAACGGGGTCCGGCAGTGGGCTTGCCATGGCTCTCCACAATACCAAAATCCACGGCGCTGCGCCGCCGCCGGCGCACCAGCTGCGTGCGTGCTCACTTGCGCTGCAAATGCGGGCCCGATGCGGGGTGCGGCGAGGGAGTACAATCCGCGCGTCCAGTCGCCACAATCCTGCCCGCACCCTTTCCCATGTCCGCTGACGTCGTCAACACCGCGCTCAAGGCGCAGATCCTCGCCGAGGCGCTGCCTTACATCCGCCGTTTCCACGACAAGACGATCATCATCAAGTACGGTGGCAACGCGATGACCGAACCGGCACTGAAGGCCGGGTTCGCGCGCGACGTCGTGATGCTGAAGCTCGTCGGCATGAATCCGGTGATCGTGCACGGCGGTGGTCCGCAGATCGGCGATCTTCTGAAGAAAATGAACATCGAGAGCGAGTTCCGCCAAGGCATGCGCGTCACGGACGAGCGGGTGATGAACGTGGTCGAGATGGTGCTGGGCGAACTCAACCAGGAAATCGTGGGCCTCATCAACCAGCATGGCGGCAAGGCCGTGGGCCTGACCGGCCAGGACGGCGCATTCATCCATGCGCGCAAGATGATGCTGAAGTCGGAGACCGTCGCAGGCGAACTGATCGACATCGGCTTCGTCGGCGAGATCGAGCGCGTGGATCCGGAACTGATCCAGCTCCTCGATTCGCGCGACTTCATCCCGGTGATCGCGCCGATCGGCGTGGGCACCGAGGGCGAGGCCTACAACATCAACGCCGACCTTGTTGCAGGCAAGCTGGCCGAGACCCTCAAGGCGGAAAAGCTGGTGCTGATGACCAATACGGTCGGCGTGCTGGACAAGAAGGGCACGCTGCTCTCGGGCCTCACCGCCAGCGAGATCGACGCGCTGTTCGCCGATGGCACGATCTCGGGCGGGATGCTGCCCAAGATCGGCTCGGCGCTCGAAGCGGTCAAGAACGGCGTCAAGAGCTCGCACATCATCGACGGCCGCGTCGAGCATGCGCTGCTGCTCGAGGTACTGACCAACGAGGGCGTCGGCACGATGATCCGGGCCGACAACACCCCGCCGCGCTTCGGCGCGTAAGCGGCGTCCCGGCCACGCTCACCGCACCGGTACAGCCCATGGCCATGAAACCCGGCGAACGACGCCTGCAGATCCTGCAGACGCTTGCGGCCATGCTCGAGAACCCGCGCAGCGAAAAGGTCACCACGGCCGCGCTGGCGAAGAAGCTCGACGTGTCGGAGGCGGCGCTCTACCGCCACTTCGCCAGCAAGGCGCAGATGTACGAAGGCCTGATCGAGTTCATCGAGACGACGCTCTTCTCGTTCGTCAACCGGATCACGGTGGAGACGACCGAGGGTGTCGCGCAGGCCGAGCAGACAGTGGTGATGATGCTGTCCTTCGCCGAGAAGAATCCGGGCATGACGCGGGTGCTGATCGGCGAGGCACTCGTCAACGAGGACGAGCGGCTGCAGGCGCGCATCAACCAGCTCACTGACAAGCTCGTGGCCGCATTGCGGCAGTCGTTCCGGATCGCGCAGGCGGCCAACGGCTGGCACGGCGATCCGCAGGCGGATGCAGCCGTGCTGATCGCGTATGTACTGGGCCGCTGGCAGCTCTTTGCCAAGTCGGGTTTCAAGCGGCTGCCGCAGGAGGGTTGGCCCCTGCAGCGCAAGTTCCTGTTCGGTTGAGGCGCGTGCGGATCCTTCGCGGTATCGCGCTCGTGTTGTTGCTGGCTGTGGCCGGCGTCGCCGGCGCGCAAACTGCGCCCGCAGTGTCTCCCGCCGCCGAACCGGCCGCGCCCGTATCGCGCTGGCAGCCCGAGGTCGAGCGACTCGACCAGGCGTATCGCGATCGCGTGGCCACGGCTACCGACGCCCGCTCGCAGTGGATCGCGGGTCAGCTCGACCCCGGCGACCCGGTCGCCGAATCGGCGCGTTACCTGCGCGCGCGCTCCGAAGTCCCGGCCGAGCGCCTGTTCCTCGCGGCGCTGGCCAACGCGTGCCTCGAGCCCGTGCAGCCGCGTCCCCCGGCATGCGATGGCACCGATCGCCTCGCCGACTGGGCCACGCGGGATGCCGACAACGGCATGCCGTCGCTGCTGCTGGCCGAGCGCGCGCGCCGCCGCAACAACACGGCGGGCATGATCGCCTACCTCGACGAGGCTGCGGTACGCACGCGCTTCGACGACTACTGGACGCGTGGCGCGGTGGTGCTGTGGGAGGACATTGCCGCGTCCACCGCAGGGGCCGACCCTGCGTCGCGCGCCATTCTCACGTCCAGCTACCTGCTGCTTCGCGGCGCCAACGGCGGTGATGTGTGGCGCACGCTGTGCCGCGAACCTGCGGGCGGCAACGAAAGCGTGCGTGCAGCGTGTTACTCGGCGGGCACGGCGCTGGCGGAACGGGGCAACACGTGGGCGCTGCGGCTGGGGGGGGCGCGCGCGGCGGAGCGCAACGCGGCCACGCCCCGCGAAACTGCCAATGCCGGCGCGCGCGTCGTGGAGCTGCAGAAACTTGCGCAGGCATGCGCTGCGCAGGCGGACACCTTGGCGGCGGCCTTCGAGTCCGCCGATGCCGGCATGCGCGCGCGCGCGTTGACGGCTTGGGAGCGGCGACTGCAGCGCCAGGGTGCGGACGGCGAGGTCGCGGCCTGCGGCAACGCGGGCTGACGCCAACCGCGCGTCAGGTCGCCTGCACCGTCGACGGCGCGATCACGCAGCCGGCGATCTTCCAGCGGCCGTCCTTCTGCTTTTCCATCTGGTAGATCGCAACCAGCACCGTGTTGTCCGGCAGGATGAGGCGCAGCGGCTGGATGACACTGCCTTCGATGACAGCCCCTTCCAGGAAACGCGTGGCCCGCGCGTCGAGCAGCGCAGCGTAGCCGTTGCGCACCATCCGCAGGAAATTCTCGGGCGTGCCGAACTGGCCCCGCAGCGCCGGCGTGGCGAAGGCCATCGCCTTGGTGCCGTCGCCGGCGATGAGCGCATTGCGTTGCTGCTCGATCACCTGCTCGATCGCCTTCCAGTCCGCGCGCGGCAGCGTGGCGGCGCCGGGTGGCGCGGCCTGCGCCAACGGCACGAAGCACATCGCCAGCAGAATGGCGCGCTTCAACGTGAACAGCAGGCACATGTCGCCCTCCTGGCACAGACCGGACATGCGGGATCGCGCGGGACGCGCAACTCGCGCCACTGCATCGACAACGCGTCGAGCAGCAACAGGCGCCCGGCGAGTGACGTGCCGACCTGCGCCAGCAGTTTCAACGCCTCGGCAGCCTGCATCGCCCCGACAATGCCCACCAGCGGCGCGAACACGCCCATCGTCGCGCAGCGCGTCTCTTCCAGTTCCTGGCCCTCGCCGAAGAGACAGTGGTAGCAGGGCGAGGCCGCATCCGCCGTGTCGAACACGGCAACCTGGCCATCGAAGCGGATCGCCGCCCCCGACACGAGCGGCTTGCCGGCGCGAACGCATGCGGCATTCACCGCGTGGCGCGTCGCGAAGTTGTCGGAGCAGTCGAGCACGACATCGGCGGCGGCCACGAGATTCACCAGCGCCGTGGCATCGACGCGCGCCGCGATGCGCTCGATGCGGATCTCGGGATTCACCGCAGCGAGGCGTTGCGCCGCCGCATCCACCTTCAATGCGCCGATATCGGCGGTGGCATAGAGGATCTGCCGCTGCAGGTTGGTGAGGTCGACGCGGTCGGCATCACACAGCGTGAGCGTACCCACGCCCGCCGCGGCAAGGAACTGCGCCGCCGGCGCGCCAAGGCCGCCCATGCCGATGATCAGCGCATGCGCCTGCTCGAATCGCTCCTGCGCATCCGGCCCCAGTTCCTGCAGCAGGATGTGGCGGCTGTAGCGAAGGAGTTGCGTGTCGTCCATGGCTGTATTGTGCCTTGGACTCTGCGTTGCGCGCGGTTCAAGACGGTTCGTCGTGGCTCGGTGCGGGCGAAGCGTGCGTCCTGTTCGTCGTGGCTCGGTGCGGGGCGAGGCGCGTCTCGGCGGGCTTAGGTCGCCGTAAGCTATCGCTCGGGCGCGTGA
>JANNNM010000290.1:0-1168 GCA_031398535.1 Betaproteobacteria bacterium
CCACCGGCAACCTTCCACGGTGTCGACCACGGACTGACATCCTTTTGGGCGTCGTCCACCAGCATGACGCGGAGCATCCGGTGCGGGTTCTTCGCGTGGGAGATGGTGTTACTCCAAGCAATCCGCGGGCCACATTGCTGCGACGCATCAAATACAAGGTTATCACCGTAATAGCATGAATTTATTGTTGTTTTGCAGGAAAGCTCCGGTGGTCGCGCCAACTGTGGCACCGAACTGGCGCAGCCCCCGGCACCAATGGCGTACGCTCCTCACCCGTGGGCACGCTCCTCTTCATCGCGGCGCTGGCGGCCGCCATCAGCTTTGCGTGGTGGCGCGGGCGCAAGAGTCCGCTGCACACGCAGTTGCGCGCGCGGACAGTGCTTGATGCGGACGCGATCCGCGCCGAAGTGGCGAGCACGCAGACACTCGATCCGCAGACCACGCGCGAGGTACTGCGCGCCGCCGGTGAAGCCCTCGATGTCGATCCGGGCAAACTGCGGCTCACCGATGGCTTCGAATCGCTGTGGGACATGAATCCGCAGGCCGGCTTTCACCAGCGCGCGACCTTCGAGACCTGGATCCTGCGCCGCTATCCGGCGCTGCCGCCGATGACGGAAGCCGCAACACTCGCGGACCTGGTCGAGGCGCTGCAGCGCCTGCCGATGCTGCGCCGCTAAAAGCGCGGGGCGCCGCAGGCTAGCGCCGGCCGGCGCTCAGCACGCCCTTGACGTCGCGCACCAGCGCCAGCGCGCGCTTCAGCGCCTCGAGGCTGCGCACCTCGATCGTGAAGGCCATCCGCGTGTGCAGGTTGCGCGTCAGCGTATTGGCTGCGGTGACGTTGATCTTCTCGCGCGACAGCACTTCCGAGATGTCGCGCAGCAGTCCCTGGCGGTCCATCGCCTCGATGATCACGTCCACCCCGAACACTTCGTCACGCGGCGCACCCCAGTCAGCGGTGATGAGGCGTTCAGGCTGCGTGGCGCGCATCCGCGTGACGTTGCTGCACGCGGCGCGGTGGATCGTCACGCCCTTGCCGCGCGTGACGAAGCCGACGATCGGGTCGGGGGGCGCCGGCTTGCAGCAACGCGCAAGGCCCGTCATCAGCCGGTCGACGCCGACCACCAGGATGCCGCTGCCCGCGCCGCCCGCCTTGCTCTGGCGTGTGGCC
>JANNNM010000409.1:0-5982 GCA_031398535.1 Betaproteobacteria bacterium
GTGCGCGTGGACATCCTCTACATCCACCTTTCCGAGCGCGGCAAGGAGTGGCTCGACCTGATCGGTACCGTGGTTTTCCTGATTCCGTCGTGCCTGATCATCGCGTGGCTGTCGTGGCCCTTCTTCTACGAGTCCTGGCACATCTTCGAAACCTCGCCCAATGCGGGTGGCCTGATACGGTGGCCGGTCAAGTTGCTGGTCCCGGTCGGCTTCGTGCTGTTGGCATTGCAAGGTGTTTCCGAAATCATCAAGCGTGCCGCAGCGCTGCATGGTGACGTGCGCTACGTCACCAACTACGAGCGGCCGGTCCAATGATTCCGCTCGAGTGGATGCCACCGCTAATGTTCGGCGGCCTCATCCTGATCATGCTGATCGGGTATCCGGTCGCATTTTCGCTTTCCGCGCTGGGTCTCGGCTTCGGCTTCCTGTCGATCTACCTCGGCTACTTCGAGTTCGCCTTCCTGCAGGCCATCCCCGGCCGCATCTTCGGCAGCGTGCTGACCAACGAACTGCTGCTGGCCATTCCGTTCTTCACGTTCATGGGCGCCATCCTCGAGAAGTGCGGCCTCGCCGAAGACATGCTCGATTCAATGGGCCAGCTCTTCGGCCGCGTGCGTGGTGGTGTGGGGTACTCGGTCATCATCGTCGGTTTCATCCTGGGCGCCATCACGGGCACGGTGGCCGCGCAGGTGATCGCCATGGCGCTGATCTCGCTGCCGGTGATGATGCGCTACAAGTACAACATGCGTTACGCCACCGGCGTGCTGGCGGCGTCAGGCACGATCACGCAGCTGGTCCCGCCGTCATTGGTGCTGGTGGTGCTGGCCGACCAGCTGGGCCGTTCGGTGGGCGACATGTACCTCGGTGCGTGGGGACCGTCGTTGCTCCAGGTCACCCTGTTCTGCCTCTTCACATTCGCCGTCAGCGTGGTCAAGCCCCACTGGGTGCCTGCCATCCCGGTCGACGAACTGACATTGCGCGGCTGGGCGCTGTGGAAGAAGTGTCTCTGGGGCATCGTGCCGGCGGCGGTGCTGATCTTCCTGGTGCTCGGCACGCTGTTGCTGGGTCTCGCCACCCCGACCGAAGGCGGTGCGATGGGCACCGTCGGCGCGATCGTGCTGGCCACCATCCGTCATCCCAAACTGGGCACTGCCGGCCTGCGCGTCTTCCAGATCGGACTGGTCGGTGCTGGCATCGCCGCCATCATCGGCATCTGGGCCTTCAAGTCCGTGCCGTTCAAGGTTGCCATCACGGTTCTCTACGTTGCGGTGGCGTACCTCTGCATCCGCGCGGCGGCGATCCCGGACCTGCGCAAGCTGCTCATCTCCGCCTACGAATCCACGATGCGCCTCACGGCCATGGTGATCTTCATCCTGATCGGCTCGACGTGCTTTTCCGTCGTGTTCCAGGGCGTGGACGGCGGACGCTGGCTCGAACACCTGCTGGGCGACCTGCCCGGCGGCGTCTGGGGCTTCCTGATCTTCGTCAACCTGTTCGTCTTCTTCATCGCGTTCTTCCTCGATTTCTTCGAGATCGTCTTCATCATCGTCCCGTTGCTGGCGCCGATTGCCAAGACGCTGCTGACGCCCGTCGTCGGCGAAGATGCCGCGCTGATCTGGTTCGGCGTGATGCTTTGCGTAAACCTGCAGACATCCTTCATGCATCCGCCATTCGGGTTCGCCTTGTTCTACCTGCGTGGCGTAGCGCCCAAGGAGGTCAAGAGCTCGGACATCTACATGGGTGCCATTCCGTTCGTGATCCTGCAGCTGTTCCTGGTTGCACTGGTCGTCGCGTTCCCGAAGCAGGTCACGATGTTCCTCGATACGCCAGTCGTCTACGATCTCGACAAGGTCAAGATCGAATTGCCCGAGTTCGGCGTGGACGAGAAGACCCCGGAGCAGAAGGCCGCGGACGAGAAGTCCGGGACGATCAGCGCTCCCGCGCAAACTGGCGACGTGCTGCAGGACATGCTGAACAAGCAGCAGGGCGACGAGGACAAGGCCGCGCAGGACCTGCAGGACTCCTTCAAAGGCAAGTAGCGCCGCACCTGCCGCAGCCTTCCGCCCAAAGAAAAGGCCCCGCCGCAGCGGGGCCTTTTGCCTGTTGCAACGCCGCCGTCGACTACTTCTTGGCAGCACCTGCGGCAGGACGTCCCGCCGTGGCCATGTAGTTGTCGAACGTGGCCTCGGTGACGCGGAACCACAGGACCTGATCCTTCTGGAAGGCGGACATGTTGTCCCAGAGCTTCTTGAAGTTGGGGTTCTTGGCCGAGGTCTCGGCGTAGAGCTCCATCGCCGCAGCGTAGCAGGCATCCATCACGGCCTTGGGGAACGGACGCAACTGCGTGCCGCCCGCCACCAGCTTCTTCAACGCTGGCGGATTCTGGGCGTCGTACTTGGCCATCATCCACGTATTGCCTTCGGCGCAGCCGGCGCGCAGGGCCGCCTTGTACTCCGCCGGCAGTTCGTTGTACTTCGGCGTGTTGACGAAGTAGTGCAGCGCCGGGCCGCCTTCCCACCAACCGGGGTAGTAGTAGAACTTGGCAACCTTGTTGAAGCCCAGCTTTTCATCGTCGTAAGGACCGACCCACTCGGCAGCATCAATGGTGCCTTTTTCAAGGGCCGGATAGATTTCACCGCCGGCGATCTGTTGCGGCACGACACCGAGCTTGGTCAGCACCTGGCCGGCGAACCCGCCGATGCGCATCTTCAGGCCCTTGAGGTCAGCGACCGTCTTGATTTCCTTGCGGTACCAGCCGCCCATCTGCGCGCCGGTGTTGCCGCACAGGATGCTGGTGATGTTGTAGCTCTTCAGGAAATCGTTGTAGAGCTCCTGGCCACCGCCGAAGAACCACCACGCATCGAACTGGCGCTGGTTGAGGCCGAAGGGAATGGCGGTACCGAAGGCAAACGTGGGGTCCTTGCCGACGTAGTAGTACGGTGCGGTATGGCCGCACTCGACGGTGCCGTTCTGCACGGCGTCGGCCACCTGCAGGCCCGGCACGATTTCACCGGCTGCGAAGACCTGGATTTCGAACTTGCCGCCGGTGATGTCGCTGACGACCTTGGCTGCCGTGACGGCCGCGCCGAAGATCGTGTCGAGCGACTTGGGGAAGCTGGAGGCGCAGCGCCATTTGATCGTGGGCGACGCCTGCGCAAAGGCGGGCGCGGTAGCGGAGGCGAGGATGCCCGCCATGCCCGTGTTCTTCAGAAATTTACGACGTTCCATCGAGTACTCCTCCGTGATGCCGGACTAGGCGCCGGCGTGGGACTGCTGGTTTTCAGGCGCAAGAACCCTGATCGCGCAATGCTTTCCGACCCCGGTAGAACAAGGCCTCCGGCGGGCGTTTCTGACCGCGAAAGTGTAATGGAAATCGGGGCGTTGCAGCGCACCGCCGGCACTGCGCGACGGGCGGTTACGGGGTCAATTTGCGCACGGCCGAGAATAGCGCCCACGACCAGCCGGCCTGCTGCTCCAGCGTCTGCGAAAAGCGGATCAGGTAGCGTGCATTGCCGGTGTCCAGTTCCACCATCCCGCCGGAGATGAACTTGTCGTCCGGGCCGAGCAGGCTGCGCTGTGACGACTGGCGGTTATCGGGGTGATTCGGCAGGTAGATGCCGAAGAACGGGCGCTCCGCCGGCGTACGGCCGGCCTCGGAGGGATAGACCCAGCTGCGCATCAGCACCCGGACCATCCGCCGCGCGATGATTTCCACGCCCACGGTCACTTCGTCGACCTGTTGCCGCTGCATCCGGCGCACGACCGCGAGCATCCACTGGTCGTTTTCCTTGATCGCGATCAACTCACCCAGCTTGCCCGGGGCTTCCTTCGCAGGCGCCACCAGCCGGCAACCGGAATCGCTGCGGTCGGTGAGCTTCCACGTCGTGCCCTTGATGCGCTTGGCCACCGATTCCGGGTTGGCGTGCGGGTTCACCATCTGCGTGACTTCATCGTAGCTGGCCGCGATGCCGGGGGTGCGTGCCTGGTCGGGCAGCCGCTCGATCTCCGCCACTGCGCGCGTGAGCGCCTGCAGGCCCACGACCACGCGCACGTCGCCGTCCGTGGCGTAGCGCGGCGCGCGGGGCGCCTGCGCAATGGCCTCGGGCCCGAACAGCGAGGCCAGGCGCATCAGCAGCAACCGCTGCTCGCGCACCGGCAGGTCGCCTTGCTTCGTCAGCTCCTCCTCGTGCTCGGGCAGCCAGCGCATGCGCTCGACGATGCGCGCATACACCGGCCCGGTATCGAGGCACAGGATGCGGCCGCCCGCGGTGGGCCGGTCGCGGCGCCGCAGGCCGGAGGTCCCGGTCAGGTCGACGAAGAACGATGCACCGTCCGAGGGCGGTGGCGTCAGCGCCAGCGACGGCGCCCAGTCCTCGAGCTGGCGGGCCACCCACTCCACCTGGTCCGGCGTGAAGTTGCCGGAATCAAGCCGCATCAGCAGCAGCGTCTTCAGGTATTCCTGCTCGAAGGACACACCCGGCTTGCCGAAGGCGCCGACGCCGAAGACCAGCTGCTCGCGCTGCCAGCCGCGCGACCGCGCGTACTCGTAGAGTTCGTGGAAGTCGCGCCATTGCGCGGGAATCCAGTGGCTGTAGCGGTACAGCCGGTACTTGCCGTCTAGGCCCTTGTAATGCGCCAGGCGCACGATGACCCACGGCAGGATCGCCCGCCACCGCTTGTTGTCGGCGCGCGGATAGCCGGCCTTCAGCGCCATCTGATAGGCCGCCGTGAACGCCTTGACGAGATCGAAGACTGAGTGCCACAGCCGCGACTCGACGCTGGTGCTCTTCTGATAGTTGATCGTGTATTGCTGCGTCAGCTGCGCCATGATCGGCTCGAGGCGGCCATCGATGCGCAGCAATGCCTCCACCTGCGCCGGACCGGCCTCCTTGCGCGCGCCGGGAAACCCGGCAACAAGTTCGAGGGTCTCCTTCTGCAGCGCCGCCGGATCGCTGATGGGTAACTGCGCAATCCAGCGCGCAGCATTGTTCGCGCCCGACAGCGGGTCGGACAGCGCCCGGAACCAGTTGGTCAACGGTTCGATCACGGCAGCGTGGCGGCCCGCACGAAACGACGCATGGTTAGCCCCCGGCCACGGTCAGGCGATCGACCAGGATGGAGCCGGTGTGGCGTGATCCACGGCGGTCGACGTCATTGCCGATGGCGACGATGCCCTGGAACATCGCGCGCAGGTTGCCCGCGATGGTGATCTCCTCGACCGGATAGGCGATGACGCCGTCTTCGATCCAGAAGCCGGCGGCGCCGCGTGAGAAATCGCCGGTGACCGGATTCACCCCCTGCCCCAGTTGCTCGGTGACGAGCAGTCCGCGCCCCATCCGCTTCAGCAGCGCGGGCAGGTCGTCGGTACCGGGCTGCAGGATCAGGTTGTGGCTGCCGCCGCCATTGCCGGTGGACACCATGCCGAGCTTGCGCGCGGAATAGGAGCCCAGGAAATAGCCCTGCACGACACCATCGCGCACGACGTCGCGCGCTTGCGTGGCCACGCCTTCGCTGTCGAAGGGCGCGCTGCCGCGGCCACGCAGCAGGTGCGGCTCCTCGCGCAGCTGCACATGCGGCGCAAAGACGGCCTGCCCGATGGAATCCTGCAGGAACGATGACTTGCGATAGAGGCTGCCGCCCGACACCGCCTGCACGAAAAAACTGATGAGGTCCGTGGCTTCCGGCGCCTCGAACACCACCGGGCAATCGAGCGTGCCGAGTTGCCGCGCGCCCAGCCGGCGCACCGCGCGTTCGCCTGCCATGCGGCCGATCGCCGCCGCAGGCGCAAGATCAGCGGCAGCCCGCGCCGCGCTGTACCAGTAGTCGCGCTGCATCGTGTCGCCGGCCTCGGCGATGACGGCGCAATCGATGTGGTGCCGCGACGTGCGATAGCCGCCCGCGAACCCCAGGGAATTCGCCGAGCCCCTCATCACCTTGGCCAAGGTCGATAGCGTTGCCAACCGCCGCCGCGCCTTCGCCGCC
>JANNNM010000410.1:0-1139 GCA_031398535.1 Betaproteobacteria bacterium
CTCGAGGTCTTCAACAACCTCTTCATGGCCATCGCCGAGCAGATGGGCGTCACGCTGGCCAACACGGCGTACTCGGTCAACATCAAGGAACGCCTCGATTTCTCGTGCGCGATCTTCGACCGCGACGGCAACCTCATCGCCAATGCGCCGCACATGCCGGTGCACCTGGGCTCGATGGGCGAGTCGGTGCGCACGGTGATCGACAAGCGCGAAGGCACGATGTTGAACGGCGATGTGTTCGTGCTGAACGCGCCCTACAACGGCGGCACGCACCTGCCGGATGTGACCGTGATCGCGCCGGTGTTCATGGATGAGTCGACACCTGAATTCTTCGTCGCGTCGCGTGGCCATCACGCCGACATCGGTGGCATCACGCCAGGTTCGATGCCGCCTGACTCAACGCATGTGGACGAGGAAGGCGTGCTGCTCGACAACGTGCAGCTGGTGGCGCAGGGCCGCTTCCTCGACGCCGAGTTGCGCACCTTGCTCGCTTCCGGCCGCTATCCGTCGCGCAACGTCGACCAGAACCTGGCCGACCTGCGCGCGCAGGTGGCCGCCTGCGCCAAGGGCGCGGACGAACTGCGCCGGATGGTCGCGCATTTCACGCTGCCCGTGGTGCGTGCGTACATGCAGCACGTGCAGGACAACGCGGAGGAATCGGTGCGGCGCGTGCTGGACGTGCTGCACGACGGCCACTTCGAGTACGAGATGGACAGCGGTGCGAAGATCTTTGTGACCATCACGATCGACCGCGCGGCGCGCGAGGCGACGATCGACTTCACCGGATCCAGCGCGCAGCAGCCGACCAATTTCAACGCGCCCTCGGCGGTGTGCAAGGCGGCGGTGCTCTACGTGTTCCGCACGCTGGTCGACGACGAGATCCCGATGAACGCCGGGTGCTTGAAGCCGCTGCACATTGTGATCCCCGAAGGCTCGATGCTGAATCCGCGCTATCCGGCGGCCGTGGTGGCGGGCAACGTCGAAACATCGCAGACGATGACCGACACGCTCTATGGCGCGCTGGGCGTGCTGGCGGCCTCGCAGGGCACGATGAACAACTTCACGTTCGGTAACGCCACGTACCAGTACTACGAAACGATCTCCGGAGGCGCGGGTGCAGGACCGGGCTTTGCCGGGGC
>JANNNM010000421.1:0-3838 GCA_031398535.1 Betaproteobacteria bacterium
GCATCATCTGGTCCGGTGCCGCGTGGAGTTCGTTCTGGACGACCGTGAAGCTCTCCGCAATCGCGGCCCCGCTGACGGCACTGCTCGGCATCCTCACCGCATGGCTGCTGACGCGCCAGCGCTTTGCCGGCCAGGCGTCCTTCGAATTCGGGACGATGCTTTCTTTCGCCATTCCCGGTACCGTGATCGGCGTGTCCTACATCCTGGCATTCAACGTGCCGCCGATCGAGATCACCGGTACGGCGATCATCCTGGTGGTCTGCAACATCTTCCGCAACATGCCGGTGGGCGTGCGCGCCGGCATGGCATCGATGGCGCAGATCGACCGCAGCCTCGACGAGGCCTCCGCAACACTGGGCGCGCGCGGCGCCACGACGCTTCGCCTCATCCTGCTGCCGTTGTTGAAGCCCGCCATCGTCGCGGCGCTGGTCTACAGCTTCGTGCGTGCGATGACGACGCTTTCCGCCGTGATCTTCCTGGTGTCGGCCGAGTACGAGTGGGCCACGACCTACATCATCAATCGCGTGGTCAACGGCGACTATGGCATCGCCATCGCCTACTGCTCCGTGCTGATCGTGCTGATGCTGGCGGTGATCTGGCTGATCCAGCGCCTGGTCGGTGAGCGGCGCCTCGGCCGGCGTGGTTTCGCACCGTTGCCTGCGCGTGCCGGTGCAATCGGAGGCTCTGCCGCATGACCACCTCGACGCTACCGGCCGTCGCCATCGAATTCCGCAATGTCAGCAAGCATTACGGCGATGTGACCGCCGTGCGCGACATCTCGTTCACGATCGACCGTGGCACGCTGGTCACGCTGCTCGGTCCCTCTGGCTGCGGCAAGACGACCACGCTGCGCCTCATCGCCGGGCTCGAATTGCCCTCCGCCGGCACGATCCTGATCGGTGGCCGGGATGTTTCGCAGACGCCGGCCTCCGAGCGTGACGTCTCGATGGTGTTCCAGAGCTACGCGCTCTTCCCGCACATGAGCGTGCTGGAGAACGTCCGCTATGGACTGGTCGTCGCGAAGCTGCCGAAGGCGCAGGCTGACGACCGCGCGCGCGCGGCGCTGGCGATGGCCGGCCTGCAGGGCTTCGATGCCCGGCTTCCCTCCGAGTTGTCCGGCGGCCAGCAGCAACGCGTGGCCGTGGCGCGCGCGCTGGTGCTGCAACCGGCCGTGCTGCTGTTCGACGAACCATTGTCGAATCTCGATGCCCGGCTGCGTCGGCAGATGCGCGAGGAGATCCGCGAACTGCAGCAGCGCCTCGCGCTGACGGTGGTGTACGTCACGCACGACCAGGCCGAGGCCATGGCGGTGTCCGACCGTATCATCGTGATGAACAACGCCGTCATCGCACAACAAGGCGCGCCGCGCGAACTCTACGAGCGTCCCGGCAATCCCTTCGTGGCGGGATTCATGGGTGACGCCAATCGCGTGCGCGGCCATCTTGCGCGAATCGATGCCACGCACGCGAATGTCGCCGTGGGCGGCCTTGCGCTGCGGCTGCCGCATCGCGGACGGCCCGATGGCGACGTCGACCTGTCGATCCGCCCGGAGGCCGTGATGCTGGTGCCGCCCGCTGGCGCGCCGATGACGGGCACCGTGCGCAAGGCGTCCTACCTCGGTGGCTTGATGGAATACACGCTCGACACGCCGATCGGCGCGCTGTTCGCGATCGCGATGGCCGTGGACGCACCGCACCCGCACGGCGCGACCGTCGGGATTGCGCTGGCGCCGCATGGCGTGGTGGTCATTCCCGCAGCAGCCGGCGCCGACGCGGTTCCGGGGCGGGCTCAACCGCAGCGCTGACCGAACTTCGCGATGCCCTGGCTCCTGATCATCCTCACGGCCGCCAGCTTTTGGGGTGCCTGGAACTGGTGGACCTCGGAACGTCGCGTGGGCGTGCCGCCTGGCATCGTGGCGCCGGCGTCGCCGGTCCAGCGCAATGTCGACCCCCGGGTCACCTTCGACGCCAAGGGCCACACGTTCACCAAACGCGCCGAATACACGATCACGGCACGCGTGCTGCGCAAGGAAATCTACCGGATCGACGGCGGTGCCACGCTGGCCCCGGTGGACCTGGGGCTGGGCTGGGGGCCGATGTCGGATACCCGCATCGTCGACCAGCTCGAGTTCTCGCAAATGGGGCGGTTCCTGTTCTGGCGTCCGCGCGACCGCGCGACGTTTCCGCTATCGCCTCGCGACATCAACATCAATGCGTCACAGGTGCATGCCATTCCCGCCGATCGCAGCGTCGAGCGAACGCTGCGGCGGCTGCGGCCGGGTCATGTGGTGACGCTGAACGGCTTCCTGGTCGACGTGCGCGGACCGCAGGGGTTCCGGTGGTCGACGTCACTTTCGCGCGACGACACCGGTGAAGGCGCGTGCGAAGTGATGTGGATCGAAAGCGTGCAACTCCACTGACGGACCAGGCGGCCGTCAGAAGGCTTCCTCGGCCAGCGCCAGCACGCTCTCGCCACCGTGAATGATGGTGTGCGAATACGCCGATGCCTGCGGCAACAGGCAATCGCTGTAGTAACGCGCAGTGGCGATCTTCGCTTCCAGGAAGCGCGAGTCGCCGTCGCCGGCGGCGATCTGGTCGGCCGCGATCAGCGCCGAACGCGCCATCTGCCATCCCCCTGCGACGAGCCCCCACAACTTGAGGTAGGCAACAGCACCGGCATGCGCGGCACGCGTCTGCTGGCCGTAAGCCGGCACCATCCAGTCGATGGCCGCCTGGAGGTCGGCGGTGGCCGCCGCGAGATCGACGCCAATGCTTTGCAGCGCGGGTTCGGTGCGCGAGGCCAGCTTGGCCGCCAGCTTGTCGATGTCGGCCGCGATGGCGCGTGCCACGGCGCCCGCATCGCGCGCCGTCTTGCGGCCGATCAGGTCATTGGCCTGGATGGCGGTGGTGCCCTCGTAGATCGTGATGATCCGCGCGTCGCGCATGTGTTGCGCGGCGCCCGTCTCCTCGATGAAGCCCATGCCGCCGTGCACCTGCACGCCAAGCGACGTGACTTCCTGCGCGACTTCGGTGGACCAGCCCTTCACGATCGGGATCATGAACTCGGCAAAAGCCTGGTGCCGCGCGCGTGCCGTCGCGTCCGGATGATGGGCCGCATTGTCCATCGCGGCGGCGGTGACGTACGCCACCGCGCGCGTGGCCTCGGTATAGGCGCGCATCGTCATCAGCATGCGGCGGATATCGGGGTGGCCGATGATCGGGCCGGCCGGCACGCCCTTTTCAAGGCCTACCGCCTTGCCCTGCACGCGTTCGCGCGCATAGGCCACCGCGCGCTGGTAGGCACGATCGGAAATGCCCACGCCTTCCATGCCCACGGAGAAGCGCGCGAGATTCATCATGATGAACATGTACTCGAGCCCGCGGTTCTCCTCGCCGACCAGGTACCCGACGGCGCCCCCCTTGTCGCCGTAGGCTAGCACGGCCGTCGGACTGGCATGGATGCCCATCTTGTGCTCGAGCGACACGCAATGCACGTCATTGCGCGCACCCAGCGTGCCGTCGGCGTTCACCAGCATCTTGGGCACGACGAAGAGCGAGATGCCCTTGACGCCTTCCGGTGCATCCGGCGTGCGGGCCAGCACCAGGTGGATGATGTTGTCGGTGTAGTCGTGTTCGCCGAACGTGATGTAGATCTTCTGGCCGAACAGGCGATAGGTGCCATCCCCCTGCGGCACCGCACGCGTGCGCACGGCGGCCAAGTCCGAGCCCGCCTGCGGCTCGGTCAGGTTCATCGTGCCGGTCCACGTGCCCGCCACCATGTTGGGCAGGTAGATGTCCTTCAATGCCTGCGAGCCGCGCAGCTCGATGGCCTCGATCGC
>JANNNM010000439.1:0-2825 GCA_031398535.1 Betaproteobacteria bacterium
GCTCGACAAGGTGGGCACGCTGATCAGGGCGCGCGCCGACGACCTGGGGAGACTGCTGTCGCGCGAAGAGGGAAAGACTCTCCCTGAGGGCAAGGGCGAAGTCATGCGCGCCGCGCGCATCTTCAAGTTCTTCGCCGGTGAGGCGCTGCGCCGCCACGGCGTCACCGTCGATTCGACACGTCCTGGCGTGGCGGTCGAAACCTATCGCGAGCCGCTGGGCGTGTTCGGCCTCATCACGCCGTGGAATTTTCCGATCGCCATTCCGGCGTGGAAGATTGCGCCCGCGCTCGCCTATGGCAACACCGTCGTTTGCAAGCCGGCCGACCTGGTGCCCGGTTGTGCGTGGGCCATCACCGATATCCTCGTGCGCTCGGGCCTGCCGGCCGGCGTGTTCAACCTCGTCATGGGCCGCGGCTCGGTCGTGGGCGAGACGATGGTCAATCATCCCGATGTCGCCGCCATCAGCTTTACTGGCAGTGTCTCGACGGGTCACGCGCTGGCCGCCAAGGCGATCGCGAGGATGGCCAAGGTGCAGCTCGAGATGGGCGGCAAGAATCCGCTGGTGGTGCTCGACGACGCCGACCTGGCCGTGGCTGTGAACGTGGCCGTGCAGGGATCGTACTTCTCCACCGGCCAGCGCTGCACGGCGTCCTCGCGCCTGATCGTCACCGAAGGCATCCACGACAAGTTTGTTGCCGCCGTCGTCGAGAAGCTGAAGACGCTGAAGGTCGACAATGCGCTCACCCCCGGCACCGACATCGGCCCGGTGGTGGACCAGAGCCAGCTCGACCAGGACATGAAGTATCTCGAGATCGGCAAGTCCGAAGGCGCCACGCTGGCCACCGGCGGCGAGCGCGTGAAGCGTGCCACCGAAGGCTTCTACATGGCGCCCGCGCTCTTCACCGGCGCGACGAACACGATGCGCATCGCGCGCGAGGAAATCTTCGGGCCGGTGGCTGCGGTGCTGCGCGTCAAGAATTACGACGAGGCGTTGGCGGTGGCGAACGACACGGAGTTCGGCCTCGCGTCCGGTATCTGCACCACGTCGCTCAAGTATTCATCGCACTTCAAGCGGCACGCGCAGGCGGGCATGGTGATGGTCAACCTGCCCACTGCAGGGGTCGACTATCACGTGCCTTTCGGCGGCCGCAAAGGGTCGAGCTACGGCTCGCGCGAACAGGGTCGCTACGCGGCGGAGTTCTTCACGACGGTGAAGACGGCGTACACCGCGCCCTGATTGTTGCGTACGCAATAGCAATGTAGGCGAGGCTGAAGCCTCGCCTACAGACGTTTCTCGAAGCGGCGGCGCTCGCCCCCGGTGTGTTTCGCCAGTCCTACTTCTTGCCCTTGGCAGGCACGACCTTCTGCTTCTGCGTGCCGAGGCCATCGATGCCCAGCGTGATCACGTCGCCGGGTTTGAGCCACTGCTGCGGCTTCATGCCCATGCCCACGCCCGGCGGCGTGCCGGTGGTGATCACATCACCCGGCAGCAGCGTCATGTACTGCGACACGTCGGCCACGACCTCGGCCGCATTGAAGATCATCGTCTTGGTGTTGCCGGTCTGCTTGCGCACGCCGTTCACGTCAAGCCACATGCCGAGGTTCTGCACGTCCTTGATCTCGTCCTTCGTGACCATCCACGGGCCGGTCGGACCGAAGGTGTCACAGCCCTTGCCCTTGCTCCACTGCGACGCGCCCATCTTCAGCTGGAAATGGCGCTCGGATACGTCGTTGATCAGGCAAAAGCCGGCCACGTACTTCAGCGCATCCTTCTTGTCGACGTAGCTGGCCTTGCGGCCGATGACGATGCCCAGTTCGACTTCCCAGTCGAGCTGCGTGGAATTGCGGGGGACCATCACGTTGTCATTCGGGCCGACCATCGAACCCGGCGACTTGAAGAAGACGATCGGGTTCTCGGGGATCGGCGAACCCGTTTCCTTGGCGTGATCGATGAAGTTGAGGCCGATCGCGACGAACTGCGACGGCTTGGCCACGCAGGAGCCGAGGCGCGGCTTGCCCTTCACCAGCGGCAGCTTCTTGGTGTCGAGCTTCTTCAGCGCAGTCAGCGAGGCGGGCGAAAGCGTGGTGCCGTCGATGTCCTTGATCTTCTTCGACAGGTCGCGCAGCTTGCCGTCGGCGTCGATGAGACCGGGTTTTTCCTTGCCCACTGGGCCGTAGCGTACGAGCTTCATCTGTAATGCTCCAAATGTTAACGATCTGAACTCAAAAGACGGGGCGGCCGCGCCGCCCCGGGCCCACTGGACGTTTATATTGTCATTCCACCATCGACCGAGAAGATCTGGCCGGTGGCGAACACGGATTCATCGGATGCCAGGAACACGACGATGGGGGCAATTTCCTCCGCCTTGGCGAGGCGTCCCATCGGCTGCCGCGCGATGAACATCTTGCGCGCTTCCACCGGATCGGCAAAGGCGTTGATGCGATCCCCCAGCGAAGGGGTATCCACCGTGCCCGGTGCAATACCATTGCAGCGGATGCCCTTCTGCACGAAGTCGGCGGCCACGGCCTTGGTGAGGCCCACGACCGCCGCCTTGCTGGCGCCGTAGACGAAGCGATTGGGGATACCCTTGATCGATCCGGCCACCGAGGCCATGTTGATGATGCTCGCCCACGTGCCTTCGCGCTGGTGCTTGTCCAGCATCTTCGGGACCGCAGCCTGGATGGCGATGTACATCGCGCGCACGTTGAGGTTGAAACTGAAGTCCCAGTCCTTTTCCTTGCATTCCAGCACGGTGCCGTGGTGCACATAGCCGGCGCAGTTGAAGAGGATGTCGAGTGCGGGCAGCTCGCCGATCAGTGCGCGG
>JANNNM010000443.1:0-4263 GCA_031398535.1 Betaproteobacteria bacterium
ACATGAGCCAGGATGCGGAGAACGAATACTTCGCGGACGGCCTGTCGGAGGAGCTGTTGAACGTCCTCGCCCGGATCCGCGGGTTGCGCGTGGTCTCGCGTACCTCCGCGTTCTACTTCAAGGGCAAGGATGTCGATATCCCGACCGTGGCACAGAAGCTCAATGTAGCCACCATTCTCGAAGGGAGCGTCCGCAAATCCGGCACGCGCGTGCGCATCACCGCGCAGCTGATCGAGGTGGCGACCGACTCGCACCTGTGGTCGCAAACGTATGATCGCGAACTCGACGACATCTTCGCAGTGCAGGACGACATCGCGCAAGCGGTGGTCGAAGAACTGCGCACGGCACTGTTGGGCGAGGACAAGGGATCCGTCACCACTGCGTCGGCCAAGGCCGCGGTGCAGGCCGCGGTGACCGGCCGTACCCACAATCCGGAAGCCTGGCGACTTTATCTGATGGGCCGCGGCTACCTGAGCGGCAGCCAGCAGGAGATGGACAAGGGCGTTGATTTTTTCCAGCAGGCCGTCGCCCGCGCGCCCGACTATGCGATGGCACATGCGGGCCTGGCCGAGGCTTGGACCACGCAGGCTCACCTGCGCGCCGTCGATCGCGCGAGCTACCTGGACAAGGCCCGGGCAGCGGTCAACCGGGCGCTGGAGCTCGATCCGGATCTTGCCGAGGCGCACATGGTGCAGGGCCTCGTCCGGTTCTACTTCGAATGGGACTGGACGGGTGCAGAATCCGCGCTGCAGCGCGCGCTCGAGCTGAACCCCGGCAGTCAGGCCGCCAATCAGGAGTACGGTAACTTCCTGATGACAATGGGGCGCTTCGAACAGGCGAGCGCCCGGACGGGCGAGGCGATCGCACTCGATCCCCTTTCGGTGGGCCCGATCCATAACCTCGCGATCATCCACATCGCCCAGGGGGACTACGAGCAAGCGGCCGCAGGATTCCGGCGCGCGATCGACATCAATCCTAACTGGACGTGGGGCTATATCAAGCTGGCGCGCACGCTGGCCATGCAGAAGCAATGCACGGAGGCCATGGCGCAGGCCGAAATCGGCGAGCGACGCATCGCGGGTGGCGCGGCGCCGCTGTCGTGGTCATGGCTTGGTGTCACTTACGCGCTATGCGGAGACGTCGCACGCGCCCATGCCAAGCTCGAGCAACTCCACGCGCTGGAAGCGAAGCAGTACGTCGACCCGGTGACCTTCGCGCAAATCCACAGTGCCCTGGGCGAAATGGACGAGTCGGTGCGTTGGTACGACAAGGCGTTCGCGGACCGCACACCGAACATGGTCTACGCATCGATCATGCCGCTGTTGAGTCTCGAGCTGGCCGGCAATGCGCGGTACCGGGCGATCGTCGACCGCATGGGCTTTCCGCGATTGGACGCCTAGAAGCAAAGTCATTGGTCCCCGCGTACTGCGGCCCCGATTCCCGAGCCCCGACGCCGGAAACAACAAGGCCGCGCAATCGCGCGGCCTTGTCACTGGCACAAGAAACTTGCAGCGTTACTTCACGGCCACCTCGACCCGCCGCGCCTTCGGATCCTCGCCGGCGACATTGGCCTGCTCGACCACCGGCTTGACCAGGACGATGCGCGTGGCCGGAATGCCCTGCGCCACCATGATGGCCTGCACATTCATCGCTCGGGTCTTGGCCAGATCGTGATTGGCGGCAGCATCGCCGGTCGCCGAGTGATACCCGGAGATCGTGGCTTGCGCTTTCGGATTGGACTTCAGCAGCGCCACCATCGGTCCGATGGAGGTTTGCAGTTCGTTGTGCACGTCCGGGGATGCGACAGCGAAGTACACGATCGCAAGCGTGGCCGTCACCTCGGGCGCCGGTGTCGGCGGCGGTGCCGCGGCCAGCGCCACCTTCTGCATCGCCAGTTCCGGATAGTCCTTCAGCATGTTCGCGCCGAGCAGCGGCTTGTACACACCCTGGTGGCACGTCGTGCAGTTGGCCTTCGGCGCATCCCCCGTCGGGCCCAGGCGGTGCGGCGGATAGGTTGCCTTGAGCGGGCTCAGGTACTTTTCGTTGATGTCGCGGACCGTGTAGATGCCGTAGTACGCGGTGGACCGCTGCGGCGTGCTGCCATCCCACGACTGGAACGAGCGCGTATTGTGGCAATACGTGCAGTTGACCCCAAGCGCATCGGACATGTGCATCATCAGCGCGTAGGTCCATTCGGTCTGCTTGATCGAATGGCGGTTGTCCACGGGCAGTGCGGTGGTCGACATCACGCGGATCTGCTGGCGCTGCTCGAGGAACGGCGTGAACGGATCGAACGGCAGCGACGTCAGCCCGATCTTTGGCGCCGGCCAGTTCTGGCCTGCACGGTTGCCCGCCATGGTGCCCTGCACGGTCACGGGGCCAGGATCGGTGAACCAGATGTCGTCCGGCACGTTCTTGCCGCGATGGCAGGTGTAGCACGTGACGCCCGTGGCCCCGACGTGATTCTTGTGGTCGGCGTTGATCGAACGCGTCATTTGCAGCATCTTGCGCGCCACCACCTTGGTGTACAGCGAATCGGACGACAGGTCCTCGCCCGCCTTGTGGCAATACGCGCAACCCTCTTCAGGCGCGACCCACTGTGTGATCGCGACCATCAGCCGGGTGAATTCGCCGACGCCCAGGTCGTTCAACACCTGCACGTTCTTGAACACGCTGCTGGCAGGCGGACCGCCGGGCGCAACGGGAGCCACGGGGGCTGGCGCCACGTTGTTGGCCACATCCGCCGCGAGGACGCGTGGATTGTAGACCTCCACCATGGCGGTGCCGCGGAAGCCGCGCTGCACCGACTCCGGCGGCGGGCGTTCGCAGCCCGCGATCAACGCCGTGGCGGCAAGGACCAGCAGCGCAAACGTTCCACGGAAGCGGGGGATCATTTCGGCACTCCCAGCGTGGCGGGATCGATGACAGGGGGGAAGACTTGCGGATACATCGGCGCGATGCCGTGCTTGACGCCCCACAGGTACCAGTTGTCGACGACGGTGCCCGTCAGCAGGATGCCGATGCCGCCGGTCAGCGGACACAGCACGGCAAACCACCACGCCCAGCGATGGATCGACTCCATCGACGCGTTGAAGCCCATCGTCCAGCGCCAGAACAGCGCGCCACGCTCCGAGGCCGTGCCGCGATCGACGATCTGCTCGATCTCGCGCTCGCCGCCGAAACGGCTGATCGCCAGGATCGTCGCGCCGTGCATCGCGAAGAGCAGCGTTGCGCCATACAGGAACGCGATCGACAGCATGTGGAACGGGTTGTAGAAGAGGTTCCCGTATCGAATCGAGAACGCTGCGGTCCAGTCCAGGTGCGGGAAGATGCCAAAAGGCACAGCCTCGCCCCAGCTGCCCATCAGGATCGGGCGGATGAAACCCACCACGAGGTAGAGCCAGATGGCGGCAGCGAAGGCCCAGGCCACGTGCGTGCCCATGCCGAGCGCGCGCGCCCGACGGTACATCCGTACCCACCACAGGATGATCGCGGTCGTGAGGAAGAAGCCGGCCATCAGCCACCAGCCGCCTTCGTTCAATGGGGGCATCAACTGCAGCCCTCTGCCAGGCGCCGGCGGTTCCAGCGCCAGCCAAGGCAACTGGCGCACGAACTGGACCGGATCCCAGTTGACCGAGGCCAGCATGTTGAGACCGATGATCTCGATCGCGATGAAGCCGCAGATGAGCGAGAGCAGCCCCAGCGTGCCCAGATAGAACGGGCCCACCTGGGCGTCGCCGAATCGTCCGAACAGATGGACGAAGAAAGGCTTGCCTTCGCGGTTCCAGAGTCCGCTGCTGGTGGGCACACCGGCGTAGGCCGGCGCGCGGACCTGCACGCGCGTGAAGAGATTCTGATATTCAGCCATGTCGATCCTCGCCCCGGTTACCAGATCGGAAGGTTGAGCCACCAGTTCCACCACTCCGGCCAACCTCGCGTCCAGAAGGGTCCACTGATGATGATGCACACGGCGCTCCAGAACCCTGCGGACAGCGCCAGGAAGAGACCGAGGCGATGGATGCCGAGCGTGCCGATCGAATAGCCGATCGTGTCGCGGAAGAACGTGTTCTCGTGCTCGGGCGTCTTGACGGGCTCGCCTTCCTGCGGATTGGTAGCCGACAGGATCAGGGAGCCGTGCAGCGCCAGCGCGAACACCGTGGTGAAGAAGAAGCTCACCGCCAGCATGTGCGCCGGATTGTAATGGAAATGCAGGCATTCCCGCCGGGCGTCATGGCGAGCCTCCGGCGCGGGGTTTCTCGGAGC
>JANNNM010000452.1:0-1566 GCA_031398535.1 Betaproteobacteria bacterium
CCTGCCCGGGCATTTCGCCCTCGCGGACGGCACGTCGGCGCAGCGCATCGGCGCCGTCAGCGCCGCGCCCTACGGCAGTGCATCGATCCTGCCCATCTCGTGGATGTACATCACGATGATGGGCGGCACCGGGCTCAAGGCGGCGACGGAAAGCGCGATCCTGGCGGCGAATTACATTGCGCGCCGGCTGGCACCGCACTATCCGGTGCTCTACGCGGGTCCTGGCGGCCTCGTCGCGCACGAATGCATCCTCGACCTGCGGCCATTGAAGGCCACGTCGGGCGTGGAAGCCGAAGACGTGGCCAAGCGCCTGATCGACTACGGCTTCCATGCGCCGACGATGAGCTTCCCCGTCGCCGGCACGCTGATGGTGGAGCCGACGGAGTCGGAGTCGAAGTTCGAGCTCGACCGCTTCATCGACGCGATGATCAGCATCCGCGAGGAAATCCGCGCCATCGAAGAGGGCCGCGCGGACCGCGCCGACAATCCGTTGAAGCACGCGCCGCACACGGCCGCCACGGTGTCGGCCGACGCCTGGACGCGGGGCTATCCGCGTTCCGCCGCTGCGTACCCGCCCGGGGTGGCGGCGAATGCCAAGTACTGGCCGCCGGTGGCGCGGGTGGACAACGTGTACGGCGACCGCCATCTCTTCTGCAGTTGCATCCCGATGGCGGAGTTGGCCGGAACCGACAAGGAACCCGCCTGATGCGCGTGCTGGTGCTCGGTGCCGGCGTGGTTGGCGTCACCGCGGCGTGGTACCTCGCGCAGGACGGCCACGAGGTCACCGTGCTCGACCGGCATGGCGGCGCGGGCCTCGAGACGTCATTCGCCAATGGCGGCCAGATCTCGGCGTCGTATGCCGAGCCGTGGGCCAACCCGGATGCGCCGCTCAAGATCCTGCAGTGGCTGGGCAAGGAAGATGCGCCGCTGCTGTTCCGCCTGCGACTCGATCCGCAGCAATGGCGGTGGGGCCTGCAGTTCCTGATTGAATGCCTGCCGTCACGCACGCGGCGCAACACGATCCAGTGCCTCAACCTGGCGCTCTATTCGCGCGATTGCCTGAAGGAACTGCGCACGCAGACGGGCATCGCGTATGACCATCTCGAGCGCGGTATCCTGTCGTTCTACACGGACCCGAAAGAGTTCGCGCATGGCGTCGAGGCGGCCGCGCTGATGCGGCAGTTCGGCTGCGACCGCGACGTCAAGACGGTGGACGAATGCGTGGCGATCGAGCCTGCGCTGGCATCGTGCCGCGACAAGCTCGCCGGCGGCATCTTCACCATCAGCGACGAGTCCGGCGATGCGCAGCGCTTCACGACGGAGCTGGCGCGGATGGGCGAGGCGCGCGGCGTGAAATTCCGCTGGAACATGGCGGTGGAGTCACTGACCTTCGATGGTGACCGCGTGACCGGCGTGCGCTGCGTGAACGAGGAGCACCGCAAGGAGGTGATGGACGCCGATGCCTACGTGATGGCGCTGGGCAGCTACAGCCCGTTCCTGCTCGACCCGCTGGGCGTGCCCTGCCTCATCTATCCGGCCAAGGGTTACTCGGCGACCATCGCCATC
>JANNNM010000488.1:0-3120 GCA_031398535.1 Betaproteobacteria bacterium
CTTCAAGAAGAACAAGGTCACGTTCTTCCACGGCATGGGCGCACTGGCCGGCAAGGACGGCGATGCGTGGAAGGTCAACGTCACCGGTGCCAAGCCGGCCGAACTGGTGGCGAAGCACGTGGTGATCGCCACGGGCTCCAAGCCGCGGCCGCTGCCCGGCATCGACATCGACAACGACCGCGTGCTGGATAACGCCGGCGCGCTGGCCATCCCGCAGGTGCCGAAGCGGCTCGGCGTCGTCGGCGCCGGCGTCATCGGCCTTGAAATGGGCAGCGTCTGGCGGCGCCTCGGTGCCGACGTGACGGTGCTGGAAGCCCTGCCCACGTTCCTGGGGGCGGTCGATGAAGCGGTGGCCAAGGAAGCACTGAAGCTCTTTGCCAAGCAGGGCCTGAAGATCGAGACCGGCGTCAGGATCGACAGCGTGGTGGGCCGCAAGAAGGACGTCACGGTCAACTACGCGGACAGCGCGGGCAAGGCCACGACCATCAGCTTCGACCGGCTGATCATCTCCATCGGCAGGATTCCGTTCACCGGCGGCCTGGGGGCCGACACCGTCGGCCTCGCGCTCGATGCGCGCGGGTTCGTCACCGTGGACGCCGACTGCCGGACCAACCTGTCCAATGTGTGGGCGGTGGGCGATGTCGTGCGCGGGCCGATGCTGGCGCACAAGGCGGAGGAAGAGGGCGTGGCGGTTGCGGAGCGCATCGCCGGCCAGCATCCGCACGTCGACTTCAACACCGTGCCGTGGGTCATCTACACGGCACCCGAGATCGCGTGGGTGGGGGAGACCGAGCAGCAGTTGAAGGCCCGCGGCGCCGAGTATCGCGCGGGCAGCTTTCCGTTCATGGCCAACGGCCGTGCCCGGGCGCTCGGCGACACCTCCGGCTTCGTCAAGATCCTGGCCGACCGCAGGACCGACCGCATCCTCGGCATGCATGTGATCGGCCCGATGGCGTCGGAATTGATTTCCGAAGGGGTCGTCGCCATGGAGTTCGGCGCCTCCAGCGAAGACCTGGCGCGGATCTGCCATGCCCACCCGACCTTGTCGGAAGCGACCAAAGAGGCCGCGCTGGCCGTAGACGGCAGGACGCTGAATCTCTAGCATCGGGCCCATGGTCCCTGGTGCGGAACTGATCCCCGGCCCGATGGCAGCACGTCAGGGCTCGCTGTTCGAGTACCTCACCCCCCTTGTTGCGCAGCGCGGCACCACGCTCGACGCGGCGCAGGCGGCAGCGTTGGCGCGGTTGCAAGTCCTCTGCGACGACCTGACCGCCTTCCGCGTGGCCCGGCAATCGCGGTTGAAGCGCCTGTTCTCGCCGCCGGAGTTGCCGCGCGGCCTGTACCTGTGGGGCGGCGTGGGACGCGGCAAGAGCTTCCTGATGGACAGCTTCTTCACGGTGGTGCCGCTGAAGCGCAAGACGCGCGTGCACTTCCACGCGTTCATGCGCGACGTGCACGCCGACCTGCAGGCGCACAAGGGCGAGGTCGACCCGCTGGCCGCGGTGGCCGCGCGCATCGCCAAGCGCTGGCGGCTCATCTGCTTCGATGAATTCCATGTGTCGGACATCGCGGATGCGATGATCCTCGGGCGCCTGCTCACTGCGCTGTTCAGTGCGGGCGTGGTCTTCGTCATGACGTCGAACTATCCGCCGCAGGGGCTCTACCCCAACGGCCTGCAGCGGCAGAATTTCGTGCCGACGATCGCACTGCTCGAGCATCACCTCGATGTCATGGAAGTGGACGGTGGCATCGACTACCGGCTGCGCGCGCTGGAACAGCTGGAAATTTTCCTGGTGCCCGCCGGCGCTGCGGCGGACAGCGCGATGTCCGTGGCCTTCGACGCGATGAAGAGCGGTGACTACGAGTCCTCGCGGCTTTCCGTGCAGGGGCGGCCGCTGACCGCGCGCCGCCGCGCGGGCAGCGCGGTGTGGTTCGATTTCGCCACGCTGTGCGATGGGCCGCGCTCGCAGCGCGATTACCTCGAACTGGCGCAACGCTTTGCCGTCGTCTTCCTGTCCGACATCCCGGTGATGGGACCGCAGCAGGGCGATCTGGCCCGGCGCTTCACGTGGCTGGTGGATATCCTGTACGACCACGGCGTGAAGCTTGTCGTGTCCGCTGCCGCGCCTGCCGAACAGCTTTACCTCGCGGGACCGAACGCGCAGGAATTTCCGCGCACCGTGAGCCGCCTTGCCGAAATGCGCACGCGCGAGTACATCGCGCGTCCCCGCGCCACCGACGCGTTGCCGTCCGGCGCGACCGTGCCCGATCCCGTGGCGGCCTGACGTCCGCCGCTTTCACCCTGCCACCCGTACCCGCCGCTCAAGGAGACTTCGATGTCGACATTCAAGGCCTATCGCACGTTCGAGGAGAACAAGGTGGTGTCGAGCCGTTTTGTCGAGATGGCCATCGAGGACCTCGATCCGGGCGACGTGCTGCTGCGGACCAAGTACTCGACGATCAACTACAAGGATGCGCTGTCGTACAACGGCACCGGCAAGATCATGCGCAAGTTCCCCACCAATGCCGGCATCGATGTGGCTGGCACGGTGGAGGCGTCGGTCGATCATCGCTTCCGGGTGGGCGACAAGGTGATCGTCACCGGCTACGACTTCGGCGTGGCCCACGATGGCGGCTATGCGGAACATGTCCGCGTGCCCGGTGACTGGATCGTGCGCCGTCCCGAATCGATGACGGCCTTCGATGCGATGACGCTCGGCACAGCGGGCTACACCGCGGCGCTGGCCATAGCGCTGATGGAGCACAACGGCTTGAAGCCCGACAGCGGGCCGGTGGCGGTCACCGGGGCCACCGGTGGCGTCGGTTCGGTCGCGGTGGAAGTGCTCGCCAAGATGGGTTATCACGTCGTGGCCATCACGGGCAAGGCGGACGAGGTCGATTACCTGAAGGGCATCGGCGCCAGGGAAGTGTTGTTGCGCCAGGCCATCGACCTGACGAAGATCCGCCCGCTCGAGCGCGCCACGTTCGCCGGCGCCATCGACAACCTCGGCGGCGACCTGTTGGCGTGGCTGCTGGCGTCCTCGAAGGTGGGTGGCACCGTGGCAGCCGTGGGCCTGGCCGCCGACTTCAAGCTCAGCACGACGGTGATGCCCTTCATCC
>JANNNM010000493.1:0-1209 GCA_031398535.1 Betaproteobacteria bacterium
CGCCTGCTGTGCGAACGCATTCTCGTGCTGGATGGGGCCATGGGCACGATGATCCAGCAATGCCATCTGCACGAGGCGGACTTCCGCGGCGCCTTCCACGACCACGGCCACGACCTCAAGGGCAACAACGACCTGCTGGTGTTGACGCGCCCGGACGTGGTCCGCGAGATCCACGATACCTATCTCGCCGCTGGTGCCGATATCGTCGAGACCAATACGTTCAGCGCCACGGGCATCGCGCAGGCCGACTACGGCATGGAGTCGCAAGTGCGCGCGATCAACCGCGAAGCAGCGCGCATCGCGCGCGAATGCTGCGATGCATGGACCGCGCGGACGCCGGACAAGCCGCGCTTCGTCGCCGGCGCGATGGGGCCGACCAACCGCACCGCGTCGATCTCGCCCGACGTCAACGATCCGGGCGCGCGCAATGTCACCTATGATCAATTGGTGGCCACGTACACCGAGGCCGTCGAGGGCCTGGCCGAGGGCGGCGCCGACATCATCCTCGTCGAGACAATCTTCGATACGTTGAACGCCAAGGCCGCGCTGTTCGCGGTGGAATCGTTCTTCGACCGCGTCGGGCAGCGGTTGCCGGTGATCGTGTCGGGCACGATCACCGATGCCTCGGGGCGCACGTTGTCGGGACAGACGCCCGAAGCCTTCTGGAACGCGATCCGCCATGTGCGGCCGCTGGCGGTGGGACTCAACTGCGCGCTGGGTGCGGCGTTGATGCGGCCGTACATCGAGGAGCTGTCGCGGGTCGCCGATACGTTCGTGTCCTGCTATCCGAACGCCGGGTTGCCCAATCCAATGGCGGAGACGGGCTACGACGAGACGCCGGCGCAGACCTCCCGGCTGCTGCATGACTTTGCGCGCAGCGGCTTCGTCAACATCGTCGGCGGGTGCTGCGGCACCACGCCCGACCATATCCGGGCGATCGCGCAAGCCGTCAGCGCACTGCCCCCGCGCATGCTGCCTCACGAGGAGAGCGCGGAAGCCGCAGCATGACGGTCAGGCCTGGGGATGGCGTGATGCGCCTCGCGGGCCTCGAGCCGCTGGCCATCGGTGACGATTCGCTCTTCGTCAACGTCGGCGAGCGCACCAATGTCACCGGCTCGAAAGTCTTTGCGCGGCTGATCCTGGCCGACGACTTCGCCGGCGCGGTGGAAGTCGCGCGGCAGCAGGTGGCAAGCGGCGCGCAGATCATTG
>JANNNM010000521.1:0-1444 GCA_031398535.1 Betaproteobacteria bacterium
GAACACACCAGATAACGCCCGATCAGCAGGGTGCCGATCAGAGCTGCCGCAGTGATTGCAAACAGCACGATGCGCGCTTCATCGGTGGTAATCGGCACGCCGAGTATGCGTTTGAAGTCGGTGAAGCCGTTGTTGCCGCCGAAGCCGGTGTCGTTGCGGAAGAACAGCAGCATGAACGCGTAGGTGAGCGCCTGCGTGATGATCGAGAAGTACACGCCCTTGATCCGCGAGCGGAAAGCGAAGAAGCCGAACACGAAGGCAAGCACGCCCGGCACCAGCACCACCAGCAGCATGCAGTACCAGAAGTTGTCGGTGAAGTTCCAGAACCACGGGTAGGTCTTCCAGTCGAGGAACACCATGAAGTCCGGCAGGTTGCTCTTGTAGACGCCATCGCGGCCGATTGCGCGCATCAGGTACATGCCCATCGCGTAGCCGCCCAGCGCGAAGAACACGCCGTGCCCCAGCGACAGGATGCCCGCGTAGCCCCAGATGAGGTCCATGGCCAGCGCGACGATCGCGTAGCACATGATCTTGCCGAGCAGCGTGACGGTGGTGTTGGAGATGTGGAACACACTGTCCGAGGGCACAACCAGGTTGCAGATCGGCACGACGACCAGCAGCACGAGCGCCGCGATGCCGAAGGCCGACCACGCGCGGCCCGACCACAGCCGCGGCAGGAAACCCTCGCCCACGATGGGCACGCCAGGGAGGGAAGCTGTCATGGCCGGGCTAGGCATCGACCGCGCGTCCCTTCAGCGCGAAGATGCCCTGCGGCCTTTTCTGGATGAAGATGATGATGAACACGAGGATCGCGATCTTGGCCAGCACGGCGCCCTGCCACGCTTCGAGGAACTTGTTGGCGATGCCGAGACCCAGCGCCGCATACACGGTGCCGGCCAGCTGCCCCACGCCGCCCAGCACCACGACCATGAACGAGTCGATGATGTAGCTCTGGCCAAGGTCGGGGCCGACGTTGCCGATCTGCGACAGCGCGCAACCCGCAAGTCCGGCCGTGCCGGAACCCAAGCCGAACGCCAGCATGTCCACCTTGGGCGTGCGCACGCCCAGGGCGCTGGCCATCGAACGATTCTGCGTGACGGCGCGCACGTACAACCCGAGGCGCGTACGCGTCAGCAGCAGCCACACGATCAGCAGGACCAGCCCCGCAAACGCGATGATCGCGACGCGGCTCCACGGCAGGATCACGTTGGTCATGATCTCGAAGCCGCCGGACATCCAGTTGGGGTTCTCCACCTGCACGTTCTGCGCGCCGAAGGTGGTGCGCAGCGCCTGGATCAGGATCAGCGACAGGCCCCACGTGGCCAGCAGCGTTTCCAGCGGACGACCGTACAGATGCCGGATCACCGTGCGTTCGAGCACCATGCCCACGACGGCGCTGACGAGGAACGCCACGGGCACGGCCAGCAGCAGATACCAGTTGAAG
>JANNNM010000531.1:0-18758 GCA_031398535.1 Betaproteobacteria bacterium
CGATGCGCCCCACCTGCGGCAACGACTTGCCCTGCATCGAACGGATCAGCGCCGCATGCGCCGGATCGTCGGACTGTGGAAACGTCAGGGGCCGATAGCGCGGATTGGCTTCCAGCACGACCTTCGATCCGCGTTGCCACAGGGCGAGCCGGTAGGGACCGGTGCCGACCGGGCGGGACTGGATGTCGCCGCCCGTGGCCTCAACCACTTCGCGGGCGACCGCGCGCATGCCGACCATCACGTCGTTCATCGTCGGATAGTTCGGGCTGACGACCTGCACCTGCAACGTGTACCGGTCGAGCGCGCGCAGGCCCTCCACCGGTGCGTTGTAGTCGAACTTAGCCCCAGGCTTGCGCGCGGCTTCGACCACATTGCGCATGCCGACGATCAGGTCGGACACCAGAGGATCGCCGCCGCCACGCAGGTTGGGGTCGAGGTAGCGCTTGATCGAGTAGATGTAGTCGGCGGCAACGAGCTCGCGCGGCTTGCCGCCGAAGGCAGGGTCATCCGTGAAATGGATCTGCGGCTTCAGCTTGAAGGTCCACGTCAGGCCATCGGCGGAGACGACCGGCGCCGCGACCGCCGTGTTGGGCACCGTGCGCGGCGGGCGCGCGAAGAAATCCCAGTGGAACATCGCCTCGAAGATGGCCGAACCGATGGTGTTCGAGTAGGTGTCCTGCCACTGCTGCGGATCGAGCGTGTCCAGGTCGCTGGTGGACAGGCGCAGCACCTTCGCCGGATCGGCGACGGCATGGACCTGTGCCGAGAACAGCAGCAGCGCACCGAGGCAGGCCAGGGCGGCGCGGTGGAGTCGGGCACGACGGGACACGCGGGCGGAATGGGTTCGCATCGGAATCAGGCAGTGGCAGCGTATCATCGCAACCCATGCGGTGTGCGGCAAGTGCTGCGAACCATCGCGGAAGGGGACGTGCCTCATGGTGATGGTCCTGCCGTTCGTGATGGGCTTGCTGGCCGCGCTGCTCGCGATGTCGGGCTATCGCACCGGCGCGATGCGCGTGGGCCTCGCCACCGTGCTGGTGCAGGTGTGGTGGCTCGTCTATCACGCCACCGACAAGCTGGCCGTCACGCTGTAGCGCGGCCGGAATCGATTCGATGCCGCGCGCGCTCGACACCCTTGCACTCACCGGCATCTGCGGCGTGCTGCTGGTGGCGTTCTATTACCAGTTCGCGTTGGGCGAATTGCCGTGCCCGCTGTGCGCGTTGCAACGGGTGGGCTTCATCATCGCCGGCGTCGGGCTGCTGCTCAACCTGCGCGCCGGCTATTCACCCGCGCACTACGGACTGGTGCTGCTGACGAGCGTGGTCGCGGGGTCCGCCTCGTTGCGGCAGATCGCGCTGCATGTCGTGCCCGGTTCCGGCAGCTACGGGTCCGCGCTCTTCGGCTTGCACTTCTATACGTGGGCCTTTGTCGGCTATGGCGCACTGGTCGTCTACACCGGGATTGCGCTGCTGCTCGAGGGCAATCGTCCGGCGCGCGACCTGGCGCACGACGTGTCGCGGGGCCAGCGCCCCATTGCCGCCGTAGTGTGCTGGCTGTTCGTGGCGTTGACCGCCGCGAACATGCTGGCCCTGGCCCTCGAGTGCGGCCTCGGCCCATGCCCGGACAACCCCACCACCTACCTGTGGTGGCCGCGCGGAGGCTGAAGGCACATCCTTTCAGCGCACGACCAGCACCGGCACCTTCGAGTGCGTCAGGACCTTGACGGTCTCGCTGCCGAGCAGCAGGGCCGAGATTCCACGCCGGCCATGCGACGCCATCACGATGACGTCACACTTGCCCTTGCGCGCGGCGGCCATGATGGCTTCCCAGGGCTGCCCGGCAATGGTGTGCAGCGGCGTGCACTTGACGCCGGCGGCGTTCGCCTTCTTGATCACGCGGTCGAGCACCTTTGCCGCATCGGCCTTGGCGTGCCTGGCGTACTCGCTGCGCGGGACCGGATTCAGCAGCACCCCTTCCATGTAGAGCGGCGGCGGGTAATCCGGCGTGACGTTCAAGGCGGTGACGCGCGCGCCGGTATCTTTGGCAAGACCGATTGCATGCGCGACGGCCTTGTCGGACAGCTTCGATCCATCGGTGGGAACGAGCAGGTGCTTGTACATGGCGCATCCTCTTCTGTCGAACATCGGAAGGTCCATCCTACTCGCGAATTCGACGCCGGATTTGATACGCGTCAACGACTGGGCGATTCGCCTGCGCGAACGCCGGTTGCGGCCACCGCCGTGCTTGACCGCGCCGCATCCAAGGCCGTAGATTGGGTTGCATGTCGACCCTCCTTGCGCCCGTTGCCGCGCCCGCCGAGCTCGCGCGAGCCGCGGCGTCGCCGCGCGAAGCCTGCTATCACTGTGGCGAGAGGGAGTTCCGGCGCGGCAACTGGGTGGCAAGCGTGGCCGGTGCGCAGCGCGAGTTCTGCTGCGCCGGGTGCCTCGCGGTGGCCGAGGTCCTCGGCAACGCCGGACTTGCCGCGTTGTATGCGCGGCGCACGGAGCCCGCGCCGCGTCCCGACCACGATGCAGGCAGCAACATTGCGCAGGCGGCCGAGGCGGCCGCAGCGACCGGCCTGGTGCGCGCGCGCGACGACGGCACCCTTGAAGTCGCGCTGCTGATCGATGGTCTCAGCTGCGGCGCCTGCGGCACGCTGTGCGAGGCGTGGCTGGCGCAGCAGAACGGGGTGCGTCATGCCGCGCTGAACGACATGAGCCGCCGGATGGTGGTCCGCTGGGCGCCGGAGGCCACCGGCCTGTCCGACATCCTGCGCGCCGTCGCGGCGCTGGGCTTCGCCGCCACCGCCTACGATCCGGCGCAGCGCGAACAGCGTGCCCGCGAGGAACGCCGCGCGCTGCTGAAGCGTGCCGCCATCGCCATGCTGGCGATGATGCAGGTGATGATGTTTGCCGGCGCATCCTACTGGAGCGACGACGGCGTGGCGCCGGAGCAGCAGCAGTTGCTCGACTGGGCCAGCATGGTGCTGACGCTGCCGGTGCTGCTGTATTCGGCGGCGCCGTTCTGGCGCAATGCATGGCGCGACATGACGCACCGGCGTGCTGGCATGGACGTCCCGATTGTCCTGGGGCTGGCGGTCGCGCTCGCCGCCAGCGCGCTTGCGACCTGGCGGGGCACCGGCCCCGTCTACTACGACTCGATCACGATGTTCGTCGCGCTGGTGCTCGGCGCCCGTTACCTTGAACTGCTGGCGCGGCAACGCGCCGCCGCCGCGATCGAGACGCTTGCAAGGCGCCAACCGGACACCGCCGTCCGCTATTGCCGCTGGCCCGGCGTTGCGGTCGAGACTGTGCATGCCGCGATGCTTGCGCGGGACGATCATGTATTGGTGCGGCCCGGCGCCCTGGTGCCGGCGGACGGCGAAGTTGTGGAGGGGCGGTCGGCCGTCGACGAGGCGATGCTGACGGGTGAAGCCCAGGGCATCATGCGCGCGGCGGGCGACCCCGTGCTGGCCGGGTCCCGCAACGGCGAGCAGCCGCTGGTGGTGCGCGTGTCGCGGGCCGGTGCCGATACGCGGCTGGCATCGATCCTGCGGCTCACCGAGCGCGCTGCGGCGACGCGCCCGGCGATCACGCGGACGGCCGACCGCGTGGCGACGTGGTTCGTCGCCGGCGTGCTGGCCCTGGCTGCGGTGACCGCGATCGTGTGGCTCGTCATCGAGCCGTCGCGTGCACTGGCGGTGACGGTGGCGGTGCTGGTCGTGTCCTGTCCCTGCGCGCTTGCATTGGCCACGCCGGCGGCGGCCACCGCGCTGACGGGCGCGCTGGCACGCGACGGCGTCGTGTTCGGACGCGGCGATGCGCTCGAGACGCTGGCGCGCGTGACGCATGTCGTCTTCGACAAGACCGGCACGCTGACGTGCGGCAATGTGCGCCTCGTGGACATGGCGGTGGCGGCCGGCACCACGGGCGAGGATGCCCTGGCGCTGGCGGCGGCGCTGGAGTCCCGGTCGGAGCATCCGCTGGCACGCGGGTTGGTGGCGGCCGCGCACGGCGCCACGTTGCCCGAGGTCATCGCGCTGCATGCGGTCACGGGACAGGGGCAGGAGGGGCTGACGACCCATGGCGGCGTGCGTATCGGCACACCTTCGTTCGTCGCGGCGCTTGCCGGGCCGATGCCGGCGTCGCTGGCGGCCTTTGCCGATGCGGCGCCCACGGCCACCACGCTGGTGGCGCTGGGGAGCGAAGCCGGTTGGCAGGCCATCTTCGCAATGGCCGATCCGTTGCGCGAGGACGCACGCACTGCCGTCGCGGCCCTGCAGCGCGCAGGCATCACGGCGATGATCTTCTCGGGCGACCGACCGGCCCACGTCGATGCGGTCGCGCAGGCCACGGGCATCGCCGATGCGCGCGCCGCGCTGACGCCGGAAGGCAAGCGCGACGCGATCGACGCATTACAGCGCGCGGGCGCGGACGTCGCAATGGTGGGGGACGGCGTCAATGACGGGCCGGCGCTGGCGCAGGCCCAGGTGTCGTTTGCGCTTGCGAGCGGTACGCCGCTCGCGCAATGGACGGCCGATGTCGTCGTTCTGAACGACCGGGTGATGGCGGTCGCGACGACGCTGGCGGGGGCGAGGCGCGCGATGCGGATCCTGCATCAGAATTTTGCGTGGGCCATTGCCTACAACATCATGGCCATCCCTGCCGCCGCGTTGGGGTACGTGTCGCCGCTCGTGGCCGCGGTCGGCATGGCGGTGTCGTCGCTGGTGGTCGTCGGCAATGCATTGCGGCTGACCCGAGCCACACCTGCGAAGCCAATTGCTGTAGAGGTAGCCCATGTCGCACCGTCGCCGGAGGTGGCATGGAAATCCTGATGCTGCTGATCCCGCTGTCCGTGCTGCTGGTGCTCGGCATTGGTGCATTGTTCTGGTGGAGCGTGGGCAACGGGCAGTTCGACGACCTCGATGGTCCGGGACAGCGCGTGCTGGCGGACGACGATTCGCCGCCCGCCGGGCCGCCCGGGCCTTGATGCAGGTCAACCCGTCGATCGACGGCGCGGTTTAGCATCGACGACTTCGATACGGGCGTTGGCGTGCCGCCCATTTGCGCACGAGGGGAGTGAACATCGATGGGCCCGAACATGACCAGCAGTTCCGCGACGCTCCCGGTGCAGAATCCGCTGCCTTCGGCAACGCGATCGGGCGCGGTGGCGGTGGCGGCTCCCACGTTCAATTACCGCGTGGTGCGCCAGTTCACCATCATGACGATCGTGTGGGGCATCGTCGGCATGCTGGTGGGCGTGATCATCGCCGCGCAACTGCTGTGGCCGGCGCTCAACTTCGACATCCCGTGGCTTTCCTACGGCCGGCTGCGGCCGCTGCACACCAACGCCGTCATCTTCGCGTTCGGCGGCAGCGCGCTCTTCGCCTCCTCCTACTACTGCGTGCAGCGCACCTGCCAGGCGCGGCTGTTCAGCGACCACCTCGCGGCTTTCACGTTCTGGGGCTGGAACCTCGTGATCGTGCTGGCGGCCATCACGCTGCCGATGGGCATCACCACCAGCAAGGAATACGCCGAGCTCGAGTGGCCCATCGACATCCTGATCACCGTGGTGTGGGTCTCGTATGCCATCGTGTTCTTCGGCACGATCGCGCGCCGGCGTACGCCGCACATCTATGTGGCCAACTGGTTCTTCGGCGCCTTCGTCATCACGATCGCGCTGCTGCACGTGGTCAACAGCGCGGCGCTGCCCATCGGCCTCACCAGCTGGAAGTCCTACAGCGCCTACCCCGGCGTGCAGGATGCGATGATCCAGTGGTGGTACGGCCACAACGCGGTGGGCTTCTTCCTCACCGCAGGCTTCCTGGGGATGATGTACTACTTCGTGCCGAAGCAGGCCGGGCGGCCGATCTACTCGTACCGGCTGTCCGTCGTCCACTTCTGGGCGCTGATCTTCCTCTACATGTGGGCCGGCCCGCACCACCTCCACTACACGGCGCTGCCCGACTGGACGCAGTCGCTGGGGATGGTGTTCTCGCTGATCCTGCTGGCGCCGTCGTGGGGCGGCATGATCAACGGGATGATGACGCTGTCCGGCGCATGGCATAAATTGCGCGAGGACCCGATCCTCAAGTTCCTGATCGTCTCGCTGTCCTTCTACGGCATGAGCACCTTCGAAGGCCCGATGATGTCGATCAAGACCGTCAACGCGCTGTCGCACTACACCGACTGGACGATCGGCCACGTGCATTCGGGCGCGCTGGGCTGGGTCGCGTTCATCTCCATCGGCAGCATGTACTACCTGCTGCCGCGGATGTTCGGCAAGACGCAGATGTGGTCGGTGCGCCTCATCACCGCGCATTTCTGGATCGCGACGATCGGCGTCGTGCTGTACATCGCCGCCATGTGGATCGCCGGGGTGATGCAGGGCCTGATGTGGCGGGCCACCAACGCCGACGGCACGCTCACGTATGCGTTCGTCGAGAGCGTGAAGGCCACCTATCCGTTCTATGCGATCCGGCTGCTGGGCGGCCTCATGTTCTTCTCCGGCATGCTGGTGATGGCCTACAACGCCGTGCGTACCATCGCGGGGGCCACGCCCTACGACGCACCGATTCCTCCGGCGTCCGCCACGCCGGACCACGCGTGAGACGGGACTGCAGATGAAACTCAATCAGGAATACATCGAACAGAACCTGCCGTGGTTCATCGTGCTGGTGGTGCTGGTGGTGAGCGTGGCCGGGCTGGTGGAGATCGTGCCGCTCTATTTCCAGAACTCGACCACGCAGCCCGTGCGCGGCCTGAAGCCCTATACGGCACTGCAGCTCACCGGCCGCGATATCTACATCCGCGAAGGATGCAACAACTGTCACTCGCAGATGATCCGTCCGTTCCGCGCGGAGACCGAGCGCTACGGCCCGTACTCGGTGGCCGGCGAGTTCGTCTACGACCGGCCGTTCCTGTGGGGCAGCAAGCGCACCGGCCCCGATCTCGCGCGCGTGGGCGGCCGCTACTCCGACGAGTGGCAGCGCGTGCATCTCAACAATCCGCGGGATGTGGTGCCGGAGTCGAACATGCCGGGGTATCCATGGCTGGCGCGCTCGCCGGTGGATGCCTCGACGATCGAGGCCAAGCTGCGCACGCTGCGGACGCTGGGCGTGCCCTACACCGACGCCGACATCGCTGAGGCACAGGCCGCGCTGCAAGGTCGCACTGAACTCGATGCACTGATCGCCTACCTGCAGAACATGGGGCTCACGATGAAGAACGCGAGGTAGCCATGGATACGACCACCTTGTCCGCAATCGTCTCGACCGTGATTCCCTTCATCACCTTCCTCGGCATCGTCGCGTGGGCATGGAGCCGCCGGCGCACTGCGGCATTCCGCGAGGCCGCCGAGGCGCCGTTCGCGCTGCCCGACGAGGACGCGCCGCATGCCCATGACGGGGCACGGGGGGAGGGTTCGCGATGAACACCTTTACATCGCCGTTCTGGAACATCTGGGTGATCGTGATAGTCGTGGCATCGATCATCGGTTGCGCGTGGCTGCTGTGGTCCACCGGGCGCATCAAGGTCAAGAACAAGGGGCCGGCGGCCGATGGCGCGGTCAGCGTCACCGGCCACGTCTGGGACGATGACCTCGAGGAGTACAACAATCCGTTGCCCAAGTGGTGGTCCAATCTCTTCTGGATCACCATTGTCTTCGGCATCGTCTACCTGGCGCTCTATCCGGGGCTGGGCTCATTCCCCGGGTTCCTCGGCTGGTCGTCGACGGGTGCCTACCAGGAGGAGCGTGCGAACTTCGACGCGCGCCTGGCGCCGATGTATGCACGCTACGCGGCGATGGACGTCGAGGCCATCGCGCGCGATCCCGCCGCACGCCAGACCGGCGAGCGATTGTTCCTCACCTATTGCTCGCAATGCCACGGATCGGACGCCGGCGGCGCGCGCGGTTTCCCCAGCCTGCGCGACGGCGACTGGCTCTACGGCGGGACGCCGGAGACGATCATCGAATCCATCACCAAGGGCCGCATGGGCGTGATGCCGGCCTTCGGCGCCGCACTGGGGCCGGAAGGCGTGCGGGACGTCTCCGCGTATGTGCGCTCGCTGAGCGGGCTTGCGCACGACAGCCTCCGCGCGCAGGTCGGCAAGCCGCTGTTCGCGCAGAACTGCGCCGCGTGCCACGGCGCCGACGGCAAGGGCAACCACGCGATGGGCGCACCCAACCTCACGGACCAGGTGTGGCTCTACGGCAGCAGCGAAAGCGCCATTGCGGAGGGCATCATCAAGGGCCGCAATATCGACCCCGTGGCCGGCACCAATGCCATGCCGGCGTTCGGCGAACAACTCACGCCGGCGCAGATCCGCGTGGCGGCAGCCTACATCTGGGGCCTGTCGAACCGGGTCGCAGCCGCGAAATGACCCGACGACCGCGCGCGGGAACACCGGCGGCCCGTGCCGCCGGCGGAACCGGCGCGTGAACCATTCGCCGCTGCGCACGATCCCCATCGTCCCGGTGGAGGCGGACGAGGTCGGCCTCTACGAGATCCGCCGCAAGATCTACCCGCGCGCGGTCTCCGGCCTTTTCGCGCGCTGGCGGGTGGCCTTCGTCGTCGCGACGCAGCTCGTGTTCTACGGCGCACCGTGGCTCATGTGGAACGGCCGCCAGGCGGTGCTGTTCGACCTGGGCGAGCGCAAGTTCTACATCCTCGGGCTCGTGTTCTGGCCGCAGGACGTGGTCTACCTGACCGTGCTGCTGATCTTGTCTGCGTTGTCGTTGTTCCTGTTCACCGCCATCGCCGGCCGCGTGTGGTGCGGCTTCGCGTGCCCGCAGACGGTGTACACCGAGATCTTCCTGTGGATCGAGCGCAGGATCGAAGGCGACCGGCTGGCGCGCATCCGCCTCGACGCGGAGAGTTTGAATGCAAGGAAGGTGGCGAAGAAGGGCTTGAAGCATGCCGTCTGGATCGCGCTGTCGCTGTGGACCGGCATCACCTTCGTCGGCTACTTCACGCCCATCCGCGAACTGCTGCTGGCGATTCCCGGCCGCCTGGGCGCGTGGGAGATCTTCTGGGCGCTGTTCTATGGCTTCGCCACCTACGGCAACGCGGGCTGGATGCGCGAGCAGGTCTGCAAGTACATGTGTCCGTATGCCCGCTTCCAATCGGTGATGTTCGACAAGGACACGCTGATCATCGCGTACGACGAGGCGCGCGGCGAGCCGCGGGGCGCGCGCAGCCGCAAGGCCGATCCGCGCGCGGCGGGTTTGGGTGACTGCATCGACTGCAGCATCTGCGTGCAGGTCTGTCCGACCGGCATCGACATCCGGCAGGGGTTGCAGTACGAGTGCATCGGCTGTGCGGCATGCATCGACGGCTGCGACCAGGTGATGGACAAGATGGGCTATCCGCGCGGACTCATCCGCTACGCCTCGCAGAGGTCGCTGACGCAGAAGTGGTCGCGCAGCACCATGTGGCGGCGCGTGCTGCGGCCGCGCACGTTGCTGTACGCGGCGTTGCTGGTGGCGATTGCGGTGGCCGCCGGCGTATCGCTGGCCCTCAAGAATCCGCTCAAGGTGGACGTGATCCGCGACCGTGGCGCTCTGGCGCGCGAGGCGCGGCCGGGGGTGGTGGAGAATGTCTACCGCGCCCAGATCATGAACACGTCGGAGACCCCGCAATCGTTCAGGCTACGGGTCGAGGGCCTGCCGGGGATCGCCGTGGCCGGCATCGAGCAGCCCATCGATGTCGGTCCTGCCGCGACGCGCCTCGTGCCGTTCCGCATCGAGGCGCCGATGGAGGCGGGCACCCCCGGTTCGCATCGCATCGAACTGATCGTCGAGAGCACCGGCGCCACGCCGCTGCAGCGGCGCGAGACCTCCACCTTCATCCTGCCCCGCCCATGACTCCCGACGCTCAACTGGCTGCCCGCCGGTGGTACCGCGAACGCTGGACCTGGTTCCTGATGGCCGGGCCTGCCATCGTCGTCGTGGCCGGATTCGTCACGCTGTGGCTTGCGATATCGAGCTACGACGGCCTCGTGGCCGACGACTATTACAAGCGCGGTCTCGGGATCAACCGGATGCTCGAACGTGCCGATCGCGCCGCTGCGCTGGCCCTCGTGGCGGAAGTGGATGTGGAGCCCGATGGCAACGCGCGCGTCGTGTTGTCGACGACGGGTGCGCCACTGTCCGCCGTGCCGTCGATGGTGCGCCTGACACTGATCCATCCCACGCGCGCGGGCGCGGACCGACGCATTGAAATGCAGCGCGGGCCCGATGGAATCTATCGCGGACAGGCCGGCATCCTGCCGCCAGGACGCTGGCGTGTCGGCGTGGAGACCGAGGAATGGCGGCTGCCGGCGGTGGAAGTCGAGGGGGCCATCCGCGCGCAGCGGATCGGTGCCGCCGCACGGCCATGATGCGCCGCCATGGCAGATGACAACCCGGGGGCAGGCCGCGATGAACGATGACGACACGCCGGGCCGGCGCTGGATGTGGATCATCTGGCCGGCATTCCTGGCGGCCGGGGTTGCCGAGATCGTGTTCTTCTCGATCTTCGATCCCTTCGAGCTGCATTTCTTCGGCGCGCCGCTCGACTGGTCGCGCCAGGCCGTCTACACGCTCGGATTCTTCGGGTTCTGGGGTCTTTGCATCGCGTCGTCGGCGCTGACACTGTGGCTCGAGCGCGCGCCGCTGCCCAAGTCACCGCCATTCGCGCGGGGCGACGACCGCTAGTGGCCGCCGATCAACTGCTTCAGCATCACCAGGTCGACGATCTGCACATTGCGCCCGTGGACCTTGATCAGGCCTTCGGCCGCAAACCGGGAAAAGAGGCGGCTTACCGTCTCGAGCTTGAGCCCGAGGTAGCGGCCGATCTCCTCGCGCGTCATCCGCAACACGAAGTCGGTCGACGAATAGCCAAGCCGCGCATAACGCTCCGACAGGCTCAGCAGGAACGCCGCAAGGCGTTCTTCGGCGCGCATGCTGCCGAGCAGCAGCAGCAGCCGGTGGTCCGCGCTGATCTCGCGGCCCAGGATGCGATGCAGGTTGTGCTGCAGCGCCGGCACCTGGTGCGCAACATCCTCGAGCTGCGCAAACGGGATCACGCACACCTCGCTGTGCTCCAGCGCCGTGACTTCGCTGGCATGCTGTTCGCTGCCTACGCCATCGAGGCCGAGGATGTCGCCCGGCAGGTGGTACCCGGCGATCTGTTCGCGGCCATCGTCGGTGACCACAGTGGTCTTGAACGAACCGACCCGCACGGCGTAGAGCGCGGTGAAGGTTGCGCCGTGGCGGAACAAGGGTTCGCCCTTGCGGACCTTGACGCGCTTGCGCACGATCGAATCGAGCGCCTCGACGTCGGAGGGCGCCAATCCCAACGGCAGGCACAATTCACGCATGCTGCAGTCGGCGCAGTGCGTGCGCAGCGCGTCGAGCGATACCAGCCGCGGAAACTCGGCCGGTTCGCGGGCGATGACGGTCATTGGCGCGGCCGGTGGAGGAAGGTGGAATTCATGGCGCGAGGGCGGGGGGCAGGCGGGCGAAGTCTAACGCCATCGATGCCGGAGTGTACGCGGGCCTCGCAACCAGGAGACAAGTCTTGCCGTTGACACATGTTTTCGTCCCCGCTGGCCGTCGATGCCGCAATCCGCGCTGATCGGCGCCTTTCTGGCGGGCCTGCTGGGCGGACTGCACTGTTTCGCCATGTGCGGCGGGTGGATCGCGCTTGCCTCGCGTCCGGCCGCCGTCGCGCCGTTGCTGCCCGCCGCAACATTGCGCCGTCGGCAATGGCTGAGCCATGCCGGGCGGCTGTCCACCTATGTCGTGCTGGGCGCGCTGGCCGGCGCGGCGGGCGGCGCGGCCCTGTCGCTGGCGGTCGCGCCCTTACAGCGCGGGCTGTACATCATCGCCAACATCTTCCTGTTGCTGCTGGCCGTTTCCATCGCCCGGCGCGGCACCGAAGTGATCCCGCTCGAGCGGGTCGGACTTGCGCTGTTCCGGCGCCTGGCGCCGCTCGTCTCCCGCGTGGGTGGGCGCGATGGCGTTCTGGCCCGGTTCACGTTGGGGGTGGTTTGGGGTTTCACGCCCTGCGCGCTGGTCTATGGCGTGCTTCCCGTGGCATTGCTTGCGGGAAGCGCACCGGCGGGCGCGCTGGTGATGCTGGCCTTCGGTATCGGCACGCTGCCCAATCTGGCGGCCGCGGGATGGTTGCTGTCGGTGGCGCAACGATGGTCGTCGCAAGCGGGCATCCGCTATGCCGCAGCCGCAGTCGTTGGCGCATTCGCGCTGTTGGGCCTGTATCGCGCGTGGTTTGCGCCGGAGACGCTGGGCGACGGACCGTTCTGCCTCGTGCGTTGATCCCGGACCGATTCGCGGCGCCGCGCGGCCGCGCTGGACTGCCGTGCGAAAATGGCGGGGCGCCCACGCTGCTCCAACCCGTCCCGGCCTTGCCATGCTCGATCCCCGCCGCTATCCGCCTGCCACCGCCGCGTCCGCGCAGCTTCATGACGCATGGGAACTTGCCGGGACCAGCCTCGCGAGCGGCACGGGCGCCGAGGCGGCCGCCACCGATGCCCGGATCGCGGCCGCGCTTGATTTGATGCTGACCGGCGACGGCGCCACGCTGGCGCAGCTCTTTTCCGACGCACCGTCGGCGGCCGTGCACCGCCATCTCTGGCGCCTGCTGGTGGAGCGTGAACGTGCAACGCATGCGGATGCCGCGCTGCGGCTGACGCTGTTTGCGATTCCGCTCGTGATCGTCGTGGCTCTGGAGGATGCCAAGGCGTCGCCCGTGACGCTGCCCGGCGTCGTCGACGACATCGACGGCAAGCTTGCGCTGCTGCGCGAACACCGCGCGCTGTCGGGCAACCAGAGTTTCGCGCTCGGCAACGCACTGGTGACGGCCGATTTGCTTGGTTACGCGGCACTGCCGAGTTTGCTGGCGCGGCGGAGCCTTGCGACCGCGTCGGGTCCACCGCTGGCACTCGCACCGGCGCCGATCGTGGTCGCAGGCACGACCGAGGCTGTGCATCTCCGCTTTCTCGTCGGCACCGCACTGGCCGCGCCCACGGCCGATCCGCTGCGCGACACGACGGTGGGTCGCTGGGGCATCCCGCTTGCCGCCGCGTTGGCGCGCGACATCGGCGCGCCGGGTGTCGCCGTGCTGGCGTTGCCGCGCGTGCCGGCGGGCCTGGTGCCGGCGGTTTGGCAGGGACGCGTCGCGCAGCGGGAGGTGAGCGCGCAACTCTTCGCCAGCAATGCCATCCGCCGACTGCGCGCTGCCGTCGGCGAACCGCAGGCGGTGCTGAGCGTCCACGGCCCGCTGGCCGATGGCGGTGGCGAAGTGCGGTTGTCGCTGTCGTCGCCGTTCGACCCGCGCGAGGCGGAGGGCTTTCGCTGTCCGCTGCTGCCGCAGGATCGCGTCGACGACGTGGTGAAGATGCTGCAGGACCTGCTGCGCGATTGCCGCGTGGATACCGTGCACGTGCTGCCGGGGCTGCACGCCGACCGCGATCCGGCGACCGGCCTGACGCTGCTGTTCAAGGGCGATGCGCTGCCCTCAGGCCCGCAGGTGCATTGACGCCCTACGCCGGCTGCATCGATTCGCGATAGCGCCGGGCATTGGCCACGTAGTGCGCTGCCGCCGCGCGATTGCCGGCCACTTCCTCGTCCGTCAGCGTGCGGACCACCTTGCCGGGAATGCCCATCACCAGCGAACGGTCGGGGATCACCTTGCCCTCGGGCACCAGCGCGCATGCACCGATCAGGCAGTCGCGGCCGATCACCGCGCGATTGAGGATCACGGCCTTGATCCCGATCAGCGAGCCTTCGCCGATCGTGCAACCGTGCAGCATCACCTGGTGCCCGACGGTGACATCGGGACCGATCACCATCGGGATGCCGGCGTCGGTGTGCAGCACCGCGCCATCCTGGATGTTGGACCGGGCACCGACGACGATGGGCTCGTTGTCGGCGCGGATGACGACGCCGAACCAGATCGAGGCCGAGTCTTCGAGCACGACGCTGCCGACCAGCGTGGCATCGTGCGCGACATAGTGGTTGGCACCGCGGAGCTCGATGCGGCGCTCGCCCAGGTTGAACATCATGAGTGGAAGGCCTATGGAAGGATTCAGGGAGCGGGGAGGAAACGGATGTCGCCGTACCACGCATCCACGGTGGCGCCGGTGTTGTCGGTATCGGTCAGGACCCCGACTTCGGAGAGCAGGCCGGGCTGTTCGTTGAACGCGCGCTTGAAATCGTCGACGACATTGCGGCGCACGGTGACCCACTGGCCCACGTTGGCGGCGCCGGTGTTGGCCACGACCATTTCGATGCGGTGGGTATGCGGATTCTCGATCACCGTGCCGACCGGCGCGCGATTCGACCAGATGTACATCAGCTCGGCATAAGGCAACTCGCGGCCGCTGATGCGCTTGGCAATGGCCGACGACGCCTTGTCGCGCAGCGACAACTTCGAGCGGTCACCCTCGAAGTTGAGGATGATGCGCACCGGCGAATCCTCGCGGCTGGCCACGGCGTTGTCGGCGTCGTCGATCAACTGCGCCACTTTCCAGCGCCACTGCATGATCGGCGACGCGTTGATGTCGAAGCGCACCGGCGCCACGAGGCCGCTGGCCGACGCCTCGGCATGCGCATGCAGCACGACAACGCCCTGTTCCTCGACGAAGCGATAGAGCGTAAGTGCCTTGTTCGGCGCGATCCTGAACAGTTCCCAGCCGGGGGGCAGCATCGTGCCGGGACGCGCGGACGAGAACGGGACCAGCAGCGACGACGACTCGATGCGCTGCGCCGACGCATCCGGCGCGGCAAGCGACGCCACCAGGCTGGCGATGGCGATGATGGCGATGGGGGCATGCCGCATGGGGAGGACGGGCAGGTACGGGGCGGGGCGGGACAGTCGCTATAATAAACGAAGCCTCACCCCTGAATTTCGAAAGCGACCCCGCGATGAGCCTCGACCGCGTTCCCGCCGGCAAGGATGTGCCCAACGACTGCAACGTGGTGATCGAGATCCCGATGCGCGGCGACCCGATCAAGTACGAGGTGGACAAGGAAACGGGCGCCATGTTCGTCGACCGCTTCATGTCCACGGCCATGCACTACCCGTGCAACTATGGCTACATTCCGCAGACGCTGTCCGATGACGGCGACCCGTGCGACGTGCTGGTGCTCTCGCCGATGCCGCTCATCACCGGCGTCGTGGTCCGCTGCCGCCCGATCGGCATGCTCAACATGGACGACGAAGCCGGCGGCGACAGCAAGATCCTCGCCGTGCCCATCGACAAGCTGTCGTCGCTCTACCATCACGTGCAGTCCCCGCGCGACCTGCCCGAGCTCACCACGCGCCAGATCGCGCACTTCTTCGAGCATTACAAGGACCTCGAGCCCGGCAAATGGGTGCGCGTGGCCAGCTGGGTCGAGGCCGAGGCCGCCAAGCGCGAAGTCGTCGACGGCGTGGAGCGCTTCAAGCAGGCGGCCAAGCGCAAGTCGGCCGGTGCCGCCGTACCCAAGCCGAAACCTGCCGCCGCCAAGCCTCGCCGGCGCTGACGCCGCGCGTCGCGCGCGGTCGCCTCGTCTCGCCCTGCCATGACCGCCCCGGCATCCGCTGCCGACCTTGCGGCGCGGTCGCGCATCACCGCGCTCTTCCCCGGCCTGTTCGTGCTGCTGTGGAGCACGGGCTTCATCGCCGCCAAGTACGGCCTGCCGTATGCGCCGCCGTTCCAGTTCCTGTTCTACCGGTTCGCACTGGTCGCGCTGCTGATGGCGGTTGTCGCATGGGCGATGCGCGCGACATGGCCGGCCACGCTGCGCGATTACCTCAACGTCGCGTTCGTCGCCATGCTGGTGCATGGCATCTACCTCGGCGGCGTGTTCGTTGCCCTGGCGGGGGGCATGGCAGCGGGCACGTCGGCAATGCTGGTGGGACTGCAGCCGATCCTGACCGTGGTGCTGGCCTTCCTGTTCCTGTCCGAACGCGTCGTGCTGCGCCAATGGCTGGGATTGCTGCTGGGACTCGTCGGCGTGTTCCTGGTGGTGCGGCACAAGATCGACTTCGCCGGCAGCGTGCAGGGCCTGCTGCCGTGCATGCTGGCGTTGGTCGCGATCAGTGTCGGCACGCTGTACCAGAAGCGCCATTGCGCGCACATCGACATGCGCAGCGGCGCGGTCATCCAGTTCACCACCTGCGCCATCGTGTTCGCGCCGCTCGCGTTCTTCGTGGATCCGCATCCCGTCGCGTGGACGCCGGCATTCCTGTTCGCGCTGGGGTGGTCGGTGCTGGTGCTGTCCGTGGGGGCGATCAGTCTGCTGTACTGGCTGCTGCGGCATGGCGCGGCCGCCGGCGTGGCGCGGCTCTTCTACCTGGTGCCGCCGGTCACGGCCGTGATGGCGTGGCTGCTTTTCGGTGAGACATTGGGGGTCGAGGCCATCGTCGGCATGGTGCTGATTGCCGGCGGCGTGCTGCTGGCACGCCCGGCCACGGCCGCCGCCTAGGCCGCCGCCTAGGCCGCCGGACGGACCACCGGCGCAGGCGGCGCGTCCTGCACAAGGCGCGTGCCGGCGATCCGGTCGTGCAGAAACAGCTTCTCGCGGTCGACGAAGGTCCACAGGAAGTTGAAGGCCAGCAACCAGATGGCCTGGGCGCCGAGGCCCCAGGGCCGCAACAGCGCGTAGGCCGTCACCGCCAGCGCCGGCCCGATCCACGTCGCCAGGAACCGCAACAGCGCCGCCTTGCGCGTCACGGGTCGTCCGTCCGCCATCACGAGCCGCAGCCGCCACGTCTTCATCGGCAGCGAGCGCCGGCCGCCCGCCCAGCTGGCGACGCTGTACCACGCGAGCACGGCGAACAGCATGCAGAACAACGCCACGCGCTGTGGCAAGCCGGGAATCGCCAGCGTGTCGACGGTTCCTGCATGACCCGGCGTCACCAGCGGCAGCGCGACAAATGCCGCGATGAAGATGATCGCCGTGAGCAGGAGTCCTTCGTAGATCAGCGCCGACAGGCGCCGCGCGCGTCCTGCCAGCGGCAACGCCGGCACGGCGGAATCCGGCGCGGGGGGCATCGTGATGCGGAGAGGGTGGGGCCGAAGGCCAGCGGTACTACCGCGCCACCGGCGCGGAGCCGGGCACGGGTTGCGTCGCGCCGGGCGACGGCATTGCCGGCGCTGGCGCCGGCGCGCGCGCTGCGCCCGCGGCCCCCGGCTTGGCGGGCTGGCGCGCCGCAAGCTCTCGCTTCTGTTCGGGCGACAGGCTCTGGTATTCCTGCCAGCGTTGCCGGACGTCGTCCTTCTTCTCGGGCGGCAGCTGCTTCAGAGACTTGTATTGTTCGCGCGCGGCCTGGCGCTGCTGCGGCGACAACTGCGACCACGAACGCATCTGCTGCTGGATCCGCTGTTGCTCGTCCGCCCCCATCTTCGGGTACCGCTGGGCGAGGCCGCGCCATTTGGTCTTGCGCTGCGCGTCGAGGTTGTCCCAGTCCGACGCCAGCGGCGCCAGGATCTGCTTTTCCTGCGGGGTCAACTGCGCCCACGACGGCGACCCCATCGTGATCTGCGCGTGGGCACTTGATGGAACGAGGGCGGAAACGAGAGCCAGGGCGAGGGCGAGGACGAGCGCGCGGGTCACGGTTCAAGCCGCGTGAGCCACGTCTGGAACCCGCGATCGAGGTAGGCATCGATGGGCAGGTCGGACGTGAGGATCTGGGCGTCGAGTTCCTCGATTTCCCGGGTTTGCTGGACCAGCTGCCATTGCTGGAACGCAAAGCCGACCGCCGCGATCAACAGGATGCCGAACCACAGCCGGCCGCTTTTCCAGAAACTGCCGCTGGTGCCGCCGCCACCACCTCCGGCAAAGGCGCGGGCCAAGGACGTCTGCGGGGCGCGCCGAGGTGCGCCGGGCGCGAGGCTGGCGAGCGCCGCCGCCCGCGCCTGCTGCAGGCGATAGGCGGTACCCGACTTGATCTCCGCGGCGCCCGCGTCGAGGTAAGTCGTTATTTTCTTTGCAAATTCTTCGTGGTCATCGGTCATAGCTGCAAACCCTTAGCCTTGAGCATCTCTGCCAAGGCATGGACGGCCCGGGAACAATGGGTCTTCACGCTACCTTCGGAACAGCCCATCGCGGCAGCGGCCTCGGCCACGTCCAGCTCTTCCCAGTAACGCAGCAGGAAGGCTTCGCGTTGACGCGCCGGGAGCCTCGACAGGGCCTGTTCGATCGTTCGTACAACCGAAGCTTGTTCATACTGGGCGGCGGGATCGGCTGCGGCATTTGAATCCGATTTTGCCGCCAAAGTTTCAAGCGGATCGTAATCGTCGTCTTTTTCATCGCCTTTGCCGAAGGCCGAGAGCAGCGTCGTCCAGGTATTTCGGACCTTCTGGCGCCGGAAATGGTCGTGGATGGTGTTCTGCAGGATGCGCTGAAACAGCATCGGCAGCTCGGCGGCGGGCTTGCCGGCGTAGTTTTCCGCCAGTTTCAGCATCGCGTCCTGGACGATGTCGAGCGCCGCGTCGTTGTCGCGCGTGGCGAACATCGCCTGCTTGTACGCGCGCCGTTCGACGGCGGCTAGAAAACCCGAAATTTCCTGTGGTGTGGCCAGTTTGGGCGATCAGGACGGCAAATCGGTCGATTATAGGACGTAAGTCCGAGGTCTCTTTCCGCCTGATCATGCTGCGCTACAGCAAAAACGGGGTCAGGCTCGGATTAAAAAGGGGGTCAGGTTCGATTTTGCCAGTCAAGGCTTGCGGCAATTTGGAACCCGTTCGCAGGCAAATTCGAGCCTGAC
>JANNNM010000603.1:0-2152 GCA_031398535.1 Betaproteobacteria bacterium
AGTGCGGCGCCCGCACCCTTGGGCCAGTAGTGCTGCTCGATGGCGGCGGCCACGGGCGCGGCCTCACCATCGTGCTGCGCGTAGTAGCGGCCCATCAAGCCCTGCAACTCGGGAAACTCGCCGACCATGTCCGTGACGAGATCGGCCTTGGCCAGTCGAGCAGCGCGATCGACGTGGGCCGGATCCGCGTCGAGCAGTGGCGCGAGTGCGGCTGCGATGGCACGCACGCGGTTCATCCGGTCGGCCTGCGAGCCCAGCTTGTTGTGAAACACGATGCTGGAGAGCTTGTCGACGCGCGTATCGAGGCGCTGCCGGCGGTCCTGGTCGAAGAAGAACTTGGCGTCGGCCAGCCGCGCGCGCAGCACGCGCTCGTTGCCGCCGATGATGGCGGCCGGATCTCGGGTCTCGAGGTTGCTGACCAGCAGGAAGCGGTTGACGAGCTTGCCGGTGTCGTCGGCCAGCGCGAAGTATTTTTGGTTGAGCTGCATCGTCAGGATCAGGCACTCCTGCGGCACCGTCAGGAACGCCGGATCGAACGTGCCGGTGTAGACCACCGGCCACTCGACCAGCGCGGTCACTTCGTCGAGCAGGGCTTCCGGCATGATCGGCGTGGCATCGCCGGCGGCGCCTTCGAGACCCACGACGATGCGCGCGCGGCGCGCCGCGAACGACGGCACGACCTTGCCCTCGGCTTCGAGCGTGGGCGCATAGGCGTCGGCGGTGGCGATCGTCCGCTCGCCCTTGGACAGGAAGCGGTGGCCGCCCGTGGTACGCCCGGCGTCGAGGTCGAGCGCGCGCACGGGCACGATGTCGGCGTCATGCAGCGCGACGAGGCCATGCGCCGGCCGGACGAACTTCACCGTGGAGCCATCGGGGCGCTGGTAGCTCATCACCTTGGGGATGGGGAGTCGTTCGATAGCGTCCAGTAACGCTTCCTGCAATCCACGTTGCAGTGGCTGGCCTTTGGCGAGCGTACGCAACCAGACGTAATCTGCCTTTCCATCCGATTTGGTATAGCGCCTGTCCGGCCCATCGCTTGCCTCGCTACCAGGAGTGCACAACGAGGATCTGCCCAAGCCGGCGAGTTTCTTGATCAGTGCCGGGGTAAGCGCCCCCGAGGCGTCGTAGGCCACTTTGGCCGGCATGAGTTTTTCGGTGATCTCGAGATCCGGTGCGATGGCCAAAACGTTGCTGATGCTTACCGCTAACCGGCGCGGAGTGGCAAACGATGAGATTTCGCTTGCTGGCAATAGGTAGCCGCGAGTCCGCAGTCCTTCGGCGATGCCTGTTGCGAAGGCCTCGCCGAGGCCTTTCAAGGCCTTTGGCGGCAGCTCCTCGGTAAAGAGCTCAACCAGCAGGATGGCGGCCTCGGTACTCATGCGACAACCGAATCCCGGCTCGTCGCCAGCATCGGGAAGCCTAAAGCTTCTCGCGATTCAAAATAGGCCTGAGCGACACGTCGCGAGAGCGTACGAATGCGGCCGATATAGGCGGCGCGTTCCGTGACCGAGATCGATCCGCGGGCATCCAGCAAGTTGAATGTGTGGGCGGCCTTCAGGATCATTTCGTAGCCGGGAAGTGCAAGTTTGGCATCGAGAAGGCGCAATGCCTCGCCCTCGAAGAAGCTGAAAAGCTCTAGGAGCTTCGGCGCGTTGGATTGCTCGAAGTTGTACTCAGACTGCTCGACTTCGTTCTGATGATAGACGTCGCCATACGTGAGCCTGCGCTCGACGCCGTTCTCCATCCATGTGGTCCACACGAGATCGAACACGTTCTCTTTGCCTTGCAAATACATACACAGACGTTCGAGTCCGTAAGTGATCTCGCCGGTGATTGGATTGCAGTCGAGCCCGCCCACCTGCTGGAAGTAGGTGAACTGTGTCACCTCCATTCCGTTAAGCCAGACTTCCCATCCGAGTCCCCAGGCACCCAGCGTGGGGTTTTCCCAGTCGTCCTCGACGAAGCGTACGTCGTTCTTAGTGAGGTCGAAGCCCAAGACCTCCAGGGAGCGCAGGTAAAGCTCAAGGATGTCGGTAGGCGACGGCTTCAGCACGACTTGGAACTGGTAGTAATGCTGCATGCGATTTGGGTTTTCGCCGTAGCGCCCGTCCTTCGGCCGCCGCGACGGCTGCACGTACGCCGCGCGCCACGG
>JANNNM010000616.1:0-6718 GCA_031398535.1 Betaproteobacteria bacterium
CAACCGGACGCCCCGATCGGATGGCCCAGTGCGATGGCACCGCCGTTGACGTTGATCCTGCTGGTGTCCCAGCCCATTTCCTTGTTCACCGCGCAGGCTTGCGCGGCGAAGGCCTCGTTGATCTCCATCAGGTCGAGGTCCGACGCCTTCCAGCCGGCCTTTTCGAGGCAGCGGCGCGACGCCGGCACCGGACCCATGCCCATGATCGCGGGATCGACCCCGGACGAGGCATAGGCCTTGATCGTGGCCAGTGGTGTGAGCCCCAGCGCCTTGGCGCGCTCGGCAGTCATCACCAGCACGGCGGCGGCGCCATCGTTCAGGCCCGAGGCATTCGCGGCGGTGACCGAGCCCTCCTTCGCGAATGCCGGCTTCAATCCCGCGATGCTTTCCAGCGTGGTGCCGTTCTTGATGAATTCATCGGCGGCGAAGGCCACGGGATCGCCCTTGCGCTGCGGGATCATCACCGGGACGATCTCGTCGACGAACTTGCCGGCCTTCTGCGCGGCCTCGGCCTTGTTCTGGCTGGCCACGGCGAATTCATCCTGCTGCGCGCGGGCGATGTCGTATTTCTTCGCGACGTTCTCGGCGGTGACGCCCATGTGGTACTGGTTGTACACATCCCACAGGCCGTCGACGATCATCGTGTCGGTGAGCTTGGCGTCACCCATCCGGAAGCCGTCGCGCGAACCCAGCAGCACGTGCGGCGAGGCGCTCATGTTTTCCTGGCCGCCGGCAATGACGATGTCGGCGTCGCCGCAGCGCACCGCCTGTGCCGCGAGCATCACGGCCTTCAGGCCCGAGCCGCAGACCTTGTTGATGGTCATCGCGGGAATCGAGTTCGGGATGCCGGCCTTCAGCAGCGATTGCCGCGCGACGTTCTGGCCGCTGCCGGCTGTCAGCACCTGGCCCAGGATGACTTCCGACACGAGCTCGGGCGCGATGTTGGCGCGCGCGAGCAGCGCGCGGATGACCGTGGCGCCGAGTTCGGGCGCGGCCACCTTGGCCAGCGAGCCGCCGAATTTGCCGATTGCCGTGCGCAGCGCGCCGACGATGACGATGTCACTCATGTGTTGCTCCCCCGGGGAAGGTCCGCGGCGAGGTGCGCGGATCGCAGGACGATCATCTTAGCGCAGCGCCGGGGCCGGGGGTTTGCCTGGGCTGCGTGGGGCCATCGGCGTCAGTTCAGGCCGCGGCCCGGACGTAGCTGCCCGGCGCCGCATCCAGCGCGGGGTAGCGGGCATTGCCCGGGGCCGCCGGCGCGGCATGCATCGGCCCGGCGTGGGTGGCGAGCCACGCGGCCCAGTGCGGCCACCAGCTGCCGGGGACCGATTCGGCGCGGTCCAGCCAGTCCTCGGCCGTGTCAGTGAGGAGATCGTTGGTCCAGTAGTTGCGCTTCTGCGGCACCGGCGGATTGACCACGCCCGCGATGTGGCCGGAGGCGCCCAGCACGAACGTGCAGTCCCCGCCCAGCAGGCTCGTGCTGCGGTAGGCGGCGCGCCACGGCACGATGTGGTCGTCGCGCGACGCGTAGACATAGGTGGGCATGGTCACGCGCTGCAGGTCGACCGGGGCGCCCGCCATCGTCAGCGCGTTGCGTTCGCACAGCTTGTTGTCGAGATACATGTTGCGCAGGTAGTAGACGTACATCGGCCCCGGCAGGTTGGCCGAGTCGCCGTTCCAGTACAGCAGGTCGAAGGCGGGCGGCGTCTCGCCCTTCAGATAGTTACCGACGACATAGTTCCAGACGAGGTCGTTGGCGCGCAGGCTGGCAAAGGCATTGGCAAGCTCGCTGCCGTGCACGCGCTGCCCGGTCATCAGTTGCGGCTCGCGCGAGGTCAGCGCATCGCTCGAAACGTACACGCCGATCTTGCCGGGGTCGGCGAAGTCGAGCATCGTCGTCAGCAGCGTGGCGCTGGCCACACTCGTGTCCTTGCGCGCGGCCAGCACCGCCAGCGTGGAAGCGAGCAGCGTGCCGCCCACGCAGAAGCCCAGCGCGTTCACTGTCTTGCTGTCGCCGACATCCTGCGTGACGCGCAGCGCGGCGATCACGCCCTGCTCGATGTAGTCGTCCCACGTCAGGTGCCCCAGTGACTCCGGGATGTTGCGCCACGACACCATGAACACCGTGTGCCCCTGCGCCACCGCATGGCGGACGAAGGAGTTGCCAGGCTGCAGGTCGAGGATGTAGAACTTGTTGATGCACGGCGGCACGATCAGCAGCGGCCGCCGGTGCACGGTGGGCGTGGTGGCGTCGTACTGGATCAGTTCGATCAGGTCGTTGCGGAACACGACGCGCCCCGGCGTCATCGCCAGGTTGCGGCCAATGGCGAAGGCCGATTCGTCGGTCATCGTGATGCGCCCGCGTTCGGTGTCTTCGGCCAGGTTGCGCATGCCCTGCACGATGCTGGCACCTTCGGTGGCGACCGCTTTCGCGAGCACGTCCGGATTGGTGGCGGGGAAATTGGTCGGCGCGATGGCGTCGAGATACTGACGCGTGATGAACTCGAGGCGCTGCCGGTCAACCGGCGGCACCGGCGCCAATCGAGCGAGATCGCGGCAATAGTCACTGTAGAGCAGGTACCACTGTTTCAGAAGCGAGAAGTAGGGCTGCTCGCGCCAGGCGGGCGCGTTGAACCGGCGATCGCCTGGCAGCGGCGCCACGACCTCCGGAATCGCCTGGCCCGTCGAGGCTTCGACCGTGGCGCGCAGCAGCGCATCGACGCGTGACGCGACGCGCATGTTGAGCGCCGCGACGGCGGTCGTCGAATCCTGCGGGTCCAGTGGGGCCATGATGGTTTCGCGAAATGCCCGCCGTGTCGCGGGCGCGATGCGCGGGATCACGATGGTATCGTGACCGCGCCCCTTCCTCAATGTTGCGTTGCCGCGCCGTGCCCCACAACGGCGCAACGATGCTCAGTGATCGAGCAACAGGTGCGTGGCACCGATCACGGCCACGCCCAGCACGATGAATGCCATCTGCTTGGCGGGTTCGAGCGGCTCGGCCCGGCGATGCAGGCTGGGGATGAGGTCGGCCACCGCTACATAGAGCAGGCTGGCCGCCGCCACGGCCAGCACGGTCGGCAGTGCATTCTGCAGGTGCGCAAGCGCGAAATAGCCCGCCAGCGCGCCGATGACCGTGGCAAAGCCGGCGGCGATGTTGAACGCGAACGCCCGCCGGCGCGTGAAGCCGGAGTGGATCAGCACCGCGAAGTCGCCCACCTGCTGCGGCACCGCGTGCGCGACGATGGCGATGGTGGTGGCAATGCCAAGGCGCGTGTCGGCGAGGAACGCGGCGGCGATCACGACCCCATCACAGAAGTTGTGCACGCTGTTGCCGATCAGGATCATCGATCCCGAGCGGCCGCCGTCGTCGTGCGCGTGTCCGTGCAGCGCGTGGTCGTGCTCGCTTTCCTCGGCGTCGTCGCTGTGCTCGTCATGGCCGTGCGAGTGCCGCCACAGCACCATTTTTTCCAGCAGGAAGAACACCAGCAGGCCGACCAGCACGGTGACCATCACCCGCGACGGGGTGCCGGTCTCGAGGGCGTGCGGCAGCAGCTCGATGAACACGGCGCCCAGCAGCGCGCCCACGGCGAACGATACGAGCCGCGAGATGGCGCCGCGCTTTAGCGCCAGCGTGGCAGCGGCGGCAAGGGTCGACAGCACGCCGCCGGCAACAGCCGCGGCGATCGTGTAGGCGAGGGTGGTCACGGGAAGTGAGTGTCGGTTGGCGCGCGGGCGCATGGCGGTTGCGAGGGTCCGCCATGCCATGTGCAACAAGGTTGCATTCTAACGCAGGATCCCGCGTTCACGCACCCAGCCACGTCACCAGCGCCATGCGCCCGGCGCGCCGGTCGCGACGATACGAAAAGAATCGCGCGGCATCGGTGTGCGTGCACCACGTGCCGCCGGTGATGGACGTCACGCCGGCCCGCATGAGACGCCGCTTCGCGAGCCCCGCCAGGTTAGCCATCCACTTGCCTTCGCGCAGCGACCGGAAGTACTGCGTTGCGCCGGCATCGTGGTCGCAGTACGCGGCCCACACATCAGGTCCCACTTCGAAAGCGTCGGGGCCGATCGCGGGCCCGATCCATGCTGCGACTGCGTTCGCCTCCACGCGCATCGCGGACAACGTTTGCTCGAGCACGCCGGCGGCCAGGCCGCGCCAACCGGCATGGGCCACAGCCACCACCGTGCCGGCGCGATCGGACAGCAACACGGGCAGGCAGTCGGCGGTACGGACGGTGAGGACGACACCAGCGGTACGCGTGACGGCGGCGTCGGCGACCGGAGGCGACACCGGTGCAGCCGCAAGCTCGGCGACCTCCACGCCATGCACCTGCTGGATCCAGACGGGATCGCAGGGCAGGAAGGCACGCAGCCGGCGCCGGTTCTCGTCGACCGACGCCAGATCGTGTCCGGGCGCGGGACGCGCGGGACCGAGGTCGAACGTGGCTTCGGGCCCGGTGGAGACGCCACCATGGCGCGTGGTGAAGAACGCGCGCACGCGCGGCGAGCCATCCCACGCCGGCACGATCCAGTCGAGGTGCTGCGCGGCCAGGGCCGCGGCGAGATCGCTGGTCACGCCTGAGGCTACATCGTCATGCCGCCACAGGCGGCGTGCGCGCGTCGCGCAAGGTGGCCACCAGCGCGGCCAGGTCGGCAGGCGGCGCGCTGGCCCATTCCATGGCTTCGCCGGAGGCCGGATGTACGAGACCGAGACGCTGCGCATGCAGCGCCTGCCGGCCGAATCCCAGCGCTGCCGCGGGCAACGCGGGCGTGCGGCCGCGCGTGGCGCGGTAGGTCGGGTCGCCCACCAGCGGATGGCCGATGGCGGTGAGATGCACGCGGATCTGGTGGGTACGGCCCGTCTCGAGGCGGCAGCGCAACAGCGTGGTCGTGCCGAAACGTTCAACCACTTCGATGTGCGTGCGCGCGGGCTTGCCGGCGGTGACCACCGCCATCGACGTCCGTACCGCCGGGTGCCGGCCGATCGGCGCGTCGATCGTCGTGGCCCGCGCGAGATCGCCGTGCACGACCGCCAGGTATTCGCGCTTGACGGTGCGCGCCGCCAGCTGCCGCACGAGATCGGTCTGCGCGATGTCGGTCCGCGCCACGACCATCAGGCCACTTGTGTCCTTGTCGAGGCGATGCACGATGCCGGCGCGCGGCAGGTTCGCGAGCTCCGGCACGCGGTGCAGCAGCGCGTTCAGCAGCGTGCCCGCGTGATTGCCGCTGCCCGGATGCACGACCAGCCCCGCCGGCTTGTCGATGACCAGCAGCGTTGCATCTTCATAGACCACGTTGATCGCGATGTCTTCCGGACGGTCGGGGAGCGCGGCCGCCTGCGCGCCTTCGACCACCGCGATGGCCTCGCCGCCGCGGATGCGGAACTTGGGCTCCAGGATCGGCGTCCCGTCCACGATCACCTGCCCGGCTTCGATCCAGCCCTTGAGCCGGGTGCGCGAGTGCTGCGGCAGCAGCTGGGCCAGCGCCTGGTCGAGCCGCTGCCCCGGCGCACCGGCCGGCGCGACGAAGGCATGCTGCGACGGCGCGGGGGCCCCGGGTGGCGGGGTCGTGGTGGCCATGGGGTCGGCTATAATGGTGGGCGAAGGATCGTCACGATGAAACGAAGCATTGCCATGCCCTCATTTTTCCGCGCCGGATTCATGGTCGCCTGCGTCGCGATGCTCCTGTCCGCCTGCAGTTTCCTGCCGGAGGTGAAGGAGGAGACGGCAAGCTGGTCGGCCGACCGCCTGTACAAGACGGCGCACGACACGATGCTGGAAGGCAATTATATACGGGCCACCAAGCTCTTCGATCAGCTCGAGGCGCGCTTCCCGTATGGCCGTTACGCGCAGCAGGCCATCCTCGAGTCCGCGTACGCCAACTGGCGCGGTGGCGAGCAAGCCGCGGCCATCGCCGCCACCGAGCGCTTCATCCGCACGTATCCCAATCACCCGAACGTCGACTACGCGTACTACCTGAAGGGGCTCGTCCATTTCCGCGAGGATCAGGGCATCCTGGGTTATGTGTACGAACTCGATCTCGCGGAGCGCGACCCGAAGGAAATGCGCGCGTCCTTCGCCGCGTTCAAGGAACTGACCACGAAGTTTCCGGACAGCCAGTACTACCAGGACTCGATCTCGCGGATGCGCTACCTGAATAACGCGATGTCGACCTACGAAGTGAATGTCGCCAACTATTACTACCGGCGCGGTGCGTTCCTCGCGGCGGCCAATCGTGCGCAGGCGTCGCTCGTCAATTTTCCGCAGACCGCGGCCAACGAGCGCGCGCTCGACATCATGAAGAACAGCTACCAGAAGCTCGGCCTCGAGCAATTGTCGGTCGACTCGAAGATCATCCTGGCCAAGACGTACCCCGAGAGCAAATATGTCACCGGGGTGAGTGACAAGCCGTGGTGGAATTTCTGGGCAAACGAAGCCAACCGCGAAAGCCGCAGCTACGGCGTGACGGCCACCGGCCAGCTGGCCACCAAGCCGTGGTGGCAGTTCTGGGATTGATTCGGGCGTAATCCGTTAAAGCGCGGTGCTCTCCGCCGCCGCGCGCAATTCCTGCAGGAACGCCACCGCTTCGTCCTCATCGCGCGTGCGCCGCATCGGCGGCAGGCTCTGCCAGATGCGCTTGCCGTAGGGCTTGTCGGTCAGCCGCGGATCGCAGATGGCCAGCACGCCGCGATCCGTCTCCGTGCGGATCAAGC
>JANNNM010000377.1:0-9003 GCA_031398535.1 Betaproteobacteria bacterium
GTCGTTCCTGGCCGGCTGCATCGCCACGATGGTGATCGGCGCCTTCGCCCAGCCCCTGGGGCAACTCGCGCTGAAACTGGGGCCGGAAGATTACTTTGCGCTGATCCTGCTGGGCCTCGTGTTTGCCATCGTGCTGGCGGGCGGTTCGATCCTCAACGCGATCGTCTCGGTGCTGCTGGGCGTGATCCTGGCCTCCGTCGGTACCGATGTCGAAACCGGCGTGCAACGGCTGACCTTCGGCCAGCCCTCGCTGCTCGAGGGCATCGGCATCGCGGTGCTGGCGATGGGCTTCTTCGGCGTCGGCGAGATCCTCCGCAATCTCGACGAAACCGACGTCAAGCAATCGATCGGCACGGCCATCGGCCGCTTGTGGCCCAGCAACACCGAGATGAAGCAGTCAGCCTTCCCCGCGTTGCGGGGCACGGCCATCGGTTCCGTGCTGGGCATCCTCCCCGGCAGCGGCACGCTGCTGGCGCCGTTCGTCTCCTATGTCATGGAAAAGAAGATCTCGCGCACGCCCGAGCGCTTCGGCCGCGGTGCGCCGGAAGGCGTGGCCGGCCCCGAAGCCGCCAACAACGCCGCCGCGCAGACCTGCTTCATCCCGCTGCTGAGCCTCGGCCTGCCGCCCAATGCCGTGATGGCGCTGATGCTGGGCGCGCTGACCATCCACGGCGTGGTTCCCGGGCCGCAGATCTTCACCAAGAGCCCCGACCTCTTCTGGGGCATGGTGGTGTCGATGTGGATCGGCAACCTGATGCTGCTGGTCATCAACCTGCCGCTGATCGGGATGTGGGTGAAGCTGCTCCAGATTCCCTATCGGCTGCTCTATCCGGCGATCCTGCTCTTCTGCTGCATCGGCCTCTTCTCGGTCAACAAGCTGTCCGCCGACATCTACTTCATGGCCGGGTTCGGCATGGTCGGCCTGCTGCTGCTGAAGCTGGGCATCGAAGCCACGCCGCTGGTGCTGGGCTTCGTGCTCGGCGATTCGCTGGAAGCCAATTTCCGGCGCACGCTGATCATGTCCGATGGCGACTGGACGAGCTTCGTGTCGAGCCCGCTCGCGGTCGGGCTGCTGATCGCCGCCGCACTGCTGATGGGTGTCACGTTGCTGCCCAGCCTCAAGAAAGGCCGCGACGAGGTCTTCAAGGACGCGTGACGTCCAGTTTCACATGGAGAAACAACACGAATGCCGCCTGCGCTTGCGCACCCTGCCCACGTACCATTTCGCTGCCATTGCATGAATTGAAACCATGACGAATCCGCGACCCGCCTGCACCGATTTCCGCCGCCGCCTTCGCGCCCGCGAGCATGTGCTCGGCACGTTCATCAAGACGCCGACGACGCATGCGACCGAGATCCTGGGCATGCTCGGCTTCGACTTCGTCATCATCGACCAGGAGCACGCACCCTTTGACCGCGCCGCCATCGACGTGATGGTGCTGGCCGCACGCGCGTCCAACATCGCCGGTATCGTGCGCGTGGGCGACCCCAGCGCCGCCAACATCCTGTCGGTACTGGACAGCGGTGCCACCGGCATCATGGTCCCGCACGTCGACAGCGCCGCCAAGGCGCGCGATATCGCGGCCGCCTGCCGCTACAAGGGCGGCAAGCGCGGCTTCGCCAACACGACGCGCGCCGGCCGGTTCGGCGAGTTGTCCTTCGCCGAGCACATGGCCGCGCAGGATGCGCAGGTGACCTGCATCGCGATGATCGAGGACCTGTCCGCGCTCGAGCACGTCGAGGCCATCGCGAACGTGAATGGCATCGATGCGTTCTTCATTGGCCGTGGCGACCTCACGGCCGCCATCGAGGCGCCGTCGATGACGTCCGCGGAAACACACCGGCTCGTCGCGCCGATCATGGCGACGGCAAGGAAGGCCGGCATGCCGGTGATCATGCTGTGCCCCGACCGCAACGACGCGATGGCGATGGCGAAGCTCGGCGCATCCGCCTTCGTCGTCTCCAGTGATCACGGCTTCCTGAAACAAGCGGCCAGGCAGGCGCTCAACGAATTCGCACCTCCCATCGAAGGAGCAGCATGAAGATCTCGCCGGAACGCATCGCCCTGACGCACGAACTCTACGCACTGTGCATCGACTACTGGCACGACGTCGACACGAACTGGGGAGCGAATGCCCCCGACTACTTCACTGAGGACGGCGTCTTCAAGGGGCCAGCCGCGTCCTACGTCGGGCGGGAAAAGGTCCGCGCGTTCTACAAGTACCGGAAGGATCGCGGCGCCCGCACCGTCGTGCACGCGGTCCACAACTTCCAGGCGTGGCTCGATACACCCAATACCGCGACGGCGCATTGGTTCCTGATGCTGTACGCCGCAGATGGCACGCCGGTGCTGCCGTCAAACCCGCCGATCCAGATTGCCTACATGACGGACAAGATGGTCCGCGCTGGCGACGGCGGCTGGCTGTTGAAGCATCGCACGTTCGACAACTGGTTCGAAGGCGGCATCCCGACCACCAACCCCAATCTCGACGACAAGTAGACGGTGGAACCGGCCCTCAGTCGAGGGCCGAGCAACCTAGAATGCGGCACCCTCATGCGCGATGTCGCTGCAGACCGGCGCATGCCCGGTGGTGAACGCCAGCGCCTGCTCGATCTTGGCGGTGGTCTCCAGCAACGGCACGACAATCTGGTCGAAGACCTTGTCGCGGGGCACCGCGGTGGTGAAGATGCTGATGCTGACCAGCGCGTGCACGGTATCGCCATCGCGGATCGGCACCGCCAGTGTCGTGGTCCGGTAGGGCTTGGTGGAAGGATCGCGCGTTGCATAACCGTCGCGACGTACCTGTTCGAGCAGAACGCGGAACTGGCGCTCGTCATCCTCGCTGAAGCTGCGCTCGGGATCGGCGCGCAGTTGGCGCAGGTGCCGGTCGCGCTCGTCGGCCGAACAGAACGCCAGATAAGTACGACCCATGGCGGTGGTCAGCAGGTCGGGCCGCAGGCCGAGCACCGTATTGGTATGCGCCCACGGGCTGATCGAGCCGGTCCAGTACTTGATCGCGATGGCGTCGCCGTCGATGACGCCGATGCCGATCGGCCACTTCAGCCGCTGCGTCAACTCGATGGCCAGCGGCCGCGCGACCTCGATGACCTGCGAAATGCCCTGGTATCCGGCGTTCAGCTTCTGCACCCGCGAGGTGACGCGGTAGCCGCCACACATGTTGTCGCGAGCGACGTAGCCTTCGGACCGCAGCGTTTCCAGCATCCGCACGATGGTCGACTTGGGGAAGCCGGTTTCCTCGTGGATGGCCGTGACCGAGGCGATCCGCAACTTGTTGACGGTGAGCAGCACGTCCAGCGCGCGGCATACGGATTTGACCGGCGGGTAGGAGCGGTGCTTGGGGTCGGTCAGTCCGTGCCGGGAGTTGGTGCGGATGCGGCCCCGGGCGCTGGACTTGGGCGCAGGCGCGGCCAGCGGCGCGGTGGCCGCCGGCGACTGGGAGCGAAGTTTCGGGGTATTCACGGGATCGATCATTGCGGCCAAGTGTACATGCCAGCCTAACACGGGCAATTTCCCGCCGGATCTGTTTCGCAAGCCGAAACACGGCAGCGATTCATTGGCGGCGAGGACGGGAGGCGACCATCATGCTGGCGAGGGCCGCCGTGCAATCGGGCACCGGCCCAACCAGGAGTTTTGGCATGGCGGACAAACCCCCTCGCAAGGCCTCGAAGGCCGAATTCAACAAGATGCAGCCCCAGGCTGTCGAGCCCGGCAAGTCGCGGACGTGGATCACGCGCGGCGGCAATTTTGCGGTGGCGGTATCGGAGGTCGAACCGGGCGCAGTGCTGGCGCGCGACGACAACCCCGAGGAATACATGGTCATCCTGCCGCCCAATGGCGCGTCGGCCACCATCGAAGCGGGTGGCACGACGATCGACGCCAAGGCGGATTCGCTGACCATCGTGCCGCCCGGCCCCAGCAGGATCACCGCGACCTCGAAGGGCCGCCTGGCGCGCGTGTTCTCGAAAGCATCCGCGGACATCATGGCGCTGGCCTGGAACAACGACGTCTACGCCGATGGCGCGCCGGAGCTGGCGCCGCCCGACCTGTGGCCCGAGCCCCATGACGGGTACAAACTGCGCCACTACCCGCTGGCGCAATACGCGAAGGCCGACGGCGACCGCATCCAGCCGCGCGTCTTTCGCTCGACCAACATGCTGGTGAACCTCTTCGTCCATTACAAGACGCGGCGCGAGACCACAAAATTGAGCCCGCATTGGCACGACGATTTCGAGCAGGCGTCGCTGACGCTCAATGGCCGCTGGGTGCATCACATGCGCTACAACTGGGGTCCCGATCTCAGCACCTGGATGCCGGACGATCACGGCGAGATGGAGACCCCGTCGGTCATCTTCATCCCCGCCACCGCCGTTCACACCAGCCGCGACGTGGGCGACGGCGAGACGTCGCTGTACGACATCTTCTGCCCGCCGCGGATGGACTTCGCCAGCAAGAAGGGCTTCGTCATCAACGAGGACGAGTACCCGTTGCCCGCCGTGACCGGCGATGGCAAGGTCAAGACCGGCGGCAGCCTGCTGTCCTGGCAGAAGCCCGGTTGACCGGTTGCGGGCCACGCCCGCGCGATCGTCAGCGTGGTCCATCGCTGACTGCGCGGGGCAGCAGCGTGAAGACGCGGCTGCGGGACCTATGCACGTGCGTGCGCAGGTTGGCAAGCGCGTCGAGAAAGCCGGCCTGCAGAAGAACTGAACAGGAAAAATTCAATGTCTGATGTCGTGATCGTCACCGGCGCCAGCAGCGGCATCGGCGCTGCCACCGCGCGGCTGCTCGGCGTGCAGGGCGCGTCCGTCGTCGTCAACTACATGCGTTCCGCCGCCCTCGCCGAGAGCGTGGTGGCGGACGTCAAGGCCGCTGGAGGCAAGGCCATTACCGTGCAGGCGGATGTGGGGTCGAACGCCGACATCCTCCGGTTGTTCGCCGAGACCGACAAGGCCTTCGGCCCCGTCACCGGACTCGTGAACAACGCGGCTATCAATACCGAGTCGCACCGGTCGATGGAGACCTACGACTTCGACGAGTTCATGCGCATCCTCGCGGTCAACACGGCAGGCCTGCTGATCTGCTGTCGGGAAGCCGTCAAGCGCATGTCGACCAAGCACGGCGGCAAGGGCGGCGCGATCGTCAACGTGTCCTCCATTGGCGCGCTGACGGGGTCACCCGGCCGCTTCATCCACTACGCTGGTTCCAAGGGTGCCGTGGATGCGATGACACTGGGCATCGCCGGCGAGGTGGTGCGCGACGGCATCCGCGTGAATGCCGTGCGGCCGGGCATGATCGACACGCCGATCCACGCCAAGACCGGCCAGGCCGATCGGATCAAGGAATTCGCCTCGAAGACACCGCTGGGCCGCGCCGGCCGGCCGGAGGAAGTGGCCGAGTCGATCGTCTGGCTGCTGTCCCCCAAGGCGTCGCTGGTGACCGGCGCCATCCTCAACGTGATGGGCGCGCAGCGGTAACGACATTGCCGCTGCACGCCGGCCGCGTTGCCAGTGGCCGTTTTACTTGTCGATCGTCTTCGGGATCAGCTCGACCAGCGCGACTTCCTGTTTCACCGTCTCGATGGTTTCCTCGATCGTGACGGGCGCAGGCGTGGCACTCGACTTGTTGAGCAAGGCCTGGAACTCCGGGTCCTTCAGCGCGGCGTTCACCGCCGCGTTCATCTTGCGCTGGATGTCCACCGGCAGCTTCGGCGGCCCGAAGATGGCCCACCACGTCTGCGCCTTCTCCATGTTCGGGACGCCGGCTTCAGCGAACGTGGGTGCCTTGGGCGACTCCGGCGGATAGTTGTTGTCGCCGTAGGCCAGCAGGCGCAACTGCCCGGCATCGATGCCGGGGCGCGCGCTGGCTGCCGTGGCGAACACCACCTGCGTGCGACCGCCGATCAGGTCGGTCATCGCGTCGGCGGCGCTCTTGTAGTTGACGCCGATGAGCTTCAACCCGGTGGCCTGCTTGAACATCTCGGCATGCTGGTGATTGGACGTGCCGATGCCGGCCATGCCATAGAACGTCTTCTCGGGATTGGCCTTCGCGTAATCGATGAATTCCTTGACGGTCTTGATTGGCAGCGCCGCGTTGATCACCATCGCGCCGGGTGCGCGGGCGATCAGCGCCAGCGGCGTCAGGTCCCGCAACGGATCGAGGTCCACGTTCATGATCGGCTTGAAGCCGGCAATGCTGCTCGGCATCTCGAGGAACGTGTAGCCATCGGGCGCGGCCTTGGCCACGGCCTCCGTGCCGATGAAGCCGCCGGCGCCGGGGCGGTTCGACACGATGAACGACTGCCCGAAACGCTTGGTGAGGACATTGGCCAGCATCCGCGTGAACGTGTCGTTGGAGGCGCCGGGCCCGTAGGGCACCACGATCGTGACAGGGCGGTTCGGCCAGTCCTGGGCCTGCACCTGCACCAGCGACGGACAGGCGATGCTGGCGACGGCGGTGAGCATTCCCGCCACGACCAGGCGACGGGACGTACGATGGAAGCGTGTGGTTGCCATGCGGTGTTCCTCCGGTGCGAGCGATCTAACGTCGCTCGACCGGACCAGTATCCATCCAGGGCAAGAGCCATACAACGACCGGGGATGGTTCCATTCCGCTTGTTTCGCAACGCGAAACTGCGCCGATGGCGCCATGGCAGACTCGCCGATTCTGGGACACTCGCGGCAGCACGTTCGTGCGTCAGAACAGGGTTTGGCACTCATGAACAACTTCGACGCACCAGCGCACGTCCACGACGCCCAACACAGCATCGTCTACCGCAACGACGGCGAGTTCTGCGGCTGGCCGTTCATCTGTGGCTTCTGGACCACCGCCGAAGGCCATCACCTGGTCGCGTTCCAGAAGAAGCCCGCCAACTACACGGACCCGGGCGACGTGCACCACGACGAGGTGGCCAAGGTCGGCCCGAAGATCGTCACGATCCGGTCGCAGGACAACGCGCGCAGCTGGGATCTCGCCAGCATGCAGGTGCTGTATGACCTCGGCGCGGATCAGCAGGCGGTGTTTGCCGACGGACCGCCGGACTACCTGAGCGAGCCGAGGCTCGACCTCACCAGCAAGGATGTCCTGGTCGCGTCGGGAGCGACACCGGATTACTTCCGGCCGCACAGCCAATCGTGGATCCGCGTGTCCGGTGACGGCGGCCGCTCGTGGCGCCGGCCGATCCTGGCGCCCAAGGTCGGTCTGCCTTCGCTGTCAGGACACGCGTCCGCGATCGTGCGTCCCGATGGCGTCAGCCTCATCTTCATGACGGCCGTCAGCGAGGAAGGCTGGAAGCGTCGGCCGGTCGTCTATGCAAGCGTCGACAGCGGCGCGTACTGGACCTTCCTGTCCGTGATGACGCCCGCGGTCGACGATGGCGCCGCCGACAGCGATCGCAGCGTGCCGTTGCGCTTCGGCGCGCACCGCTACTTCTATCCGCGCGGCATCATGCTGCCCGACGGCCGCATCCTGGCCTCCATGCGCTGCCAGCGCGACCCCACCAGCATCCTGTGGACCGAGATCTTCCAGAGCGACGACGGTGCCCGCACGTGGCATTTCCTGTCGCGCGTCAACGACTGGGGCGCGCCCGGCGACCTGGTGCGGATGCGCGATGGCCGGCTCGTCTGCGTCTATGGCTATCGGCTGCCGCCCTTCGGCGTACGCGCGCGCATCAGCGAGGACGACGGCCGCACGTGGGGCCGCGAACTGATCCTGCGCGATGACGGAGGCAGCTGGGATCTTGGTTATCCCCGGATCACCGAGCACGAACCGGGCAAGGTGCTGGCCGTCTACTACATGAACTGCCGTGACGATCCGATCCAGATGAACGGCGGCGTGCGGCACATCGCGCAGACGGTGTTCACACCGGAGTAGCAGCGTCGCTCTGCTTTCGTTTTCCCGGCGCATCGCGCGGTCTATACTCGCGCAATGAACGAGATGGTCACTGGTTTGCTCGCCATGCCCGGCTGGGTGCAGGCCTTCATGGCATTCTTCGCCTTGATGGTCGTCGTGATGCTGTTCGGGCCGGGATTCCGGCATCGTCGAGTGGCAAAGCAGTTCGCGGAATTGGCGGCGGCGTCGGGCGCGACGATCACACCCGGCCACGACAAGTTCTCGGATTCGTTCGTGGTCGAACGCGACGGCCGGCGCTTCACGGTCCGCCGTGAACTGCGCGACGCCACCAGTGGACCTTCCTATCGCGGCCCGCGCGGCTACCTGATGTACTGCGAGACTCCTCTTGCCGGCAGCCGATGGGCACATCACGACGTGGACATCGCAGAGGAAGGCAGCCTGCCACCCGTTGGCAGCGTGCCGTTCCGGACCGGCGATGCCACCTTCGACAAGCGTTTCACGGCGTACCAGAGTGGCGAGCTTGGGCGCGACGGATGGGTCGATCCTGCGGTGCGCGGCGCCGTGACAGCGTTCTTCGACACGACACCGTTGTCGGGGTCGTTGTGGGTGCGCGCCGGGACACTGCAGTACGTGACGGTGGCGCCGAAAGGCATGGACGCGACCACGCTGGCCCACGTCTTGCGCGACCTGTCGGCAGTCGCGCTTGCCTTCGAGCGTTCCGCCGGCTAGCAGGGTCCGGTCGCGAAACGCCATTCATCGCATGAGCCTCGAGAACCGGCGACTGACGCAGGCGCTGCTGCTCTCGCTGCTGTTCCACGCGATGCTGTTGAGCCTGACCTTCGATGGCCTTGGGCATTGGTTGCCCGGCCTTGATTTCCCGTGGCGGGATCGACGGATCGAAAGTCCCGATCTGCGTGGAGCACTCCAACAACTTTCGTTATACAGAAAACATCAACGCGGTTTATGCAAACTACAATCGCCAGCTTAAAGGCGTAATGGTACAGGCAGGACTGAGAATGGAGAACACATCTGCAGAGGGACAATCAAAAGGAAGGACCTGGGAAGGCACCGGGTACAAGCCATTCGACTCCACGCTGAGCCGGGATTATACCAACCTCTTTCCGAGTGCAGCAGTT
>JANNNM010000650.1:0-1383 GCA_031398535.1 Betaproteobacteria bacterium
GCCCCGCGCCGGTTACATCACGGGCGCGACCTTGCACGTCAACGGCGGCATGTACATGGCCTGAAACGGCCGGCCGCGTCGATTCCCGGGCTTCCGCATCCGCCATCTGGTAAAATCGCGCGGTTTCAATCAGATACCCCCGCAACGGGAGGGAGAAGCATGGAAAATGTCGAACAACGAGTGAAGAAGATCGTTGCCGAGCAGCTGGGCGTGAACGAGGCCGAGATCAAGAACGAGTCGTCGTTCGTCGAGGATCTCGGTGCCGATTCGCTCGACACGGTCGAGCTCGTGATGGCGCTCGAGGAAGAGTTCGAGACCGAGATCCCCGACGACGAGGCTGAGAAGATCACCACGGTCCAGCAGGCCATCGACTACGTCGGCAAGAACATCAAGAAATAGCCGGCGCTGAAATCCGCGCGCGGGCCGCCGTCACCGGCCCGCCCGCCGCCACCTGCGCCGGCAGTCGGCGTAACAGGGCCGCTTCCGGCGCGGCGCTGCCGGCCCCGCGGGGCGGCGGCCAGTGGAACCCATTTTCCGAACTCGCCGCAAGGCATCGCACATGACCCGCAGACGCGTTGTCGTCACAGGCCTTGGCATCATTGCTCCCGTCGGCATCGGCATCGATGCGGCATGGTCTGCCATCCTGGCTGGCCGATCCGGCATTGGTCCTATCACGCGCTTCGATGCGTCGACGTTTCCGTCGCGCATCGCCGGCGAGGTGAAGGACTTCGACGTCACCCGATTCCTGTCGGCCAAGGAAGCCCGCCGCTACGACACGTTCATCCACTTCGGCCTCGTCGCCACGATGGAAGCCGTGAAGGATGCGGGCCTCGAGAACTTCACCGGCGACAGGGAACGCGTGGGCGTGTGCATCGGCTCCGGCATCGGCGGCCTGCCGATGATCGAGGACACAGCCAAGGCATTTGCCGAGGGCGGCGTGCGCAAGATCTCGCCGTTCTTCGTGCCCGGTTCCATCATCAACATGATCTCGGGTCTCGCGTCGATCCACTACGGCTACAAGGGCCCGAACCTCGGCACCGTCAGCGCGTGTTCCACTGCCAACCACAGCATCGGCGAGGCCGCGCGGCTGATCGAGTACGGCGACGCCGACATCATGGTGGCGGGCGGGGCGGAATCGACCGTGTCGCCGCTCGGCATCGGGGGCTTCTGCGCATCGCGCGCGCTGTCCACGCGCAACGACGACCCCACCACCGCCAGCCGCCCCTGGGACACCGGCCGCGACGGGTTCGTGCTGGGCGAGGGCGCCGGCGTGCTGGTGCTGGAAGAGTACGAACACGCCAAAAAGCGCGGCGCGAAGATCTACGCCGAAATCGTTGGCTTCGGCATGGGTGCTGACGCGCACCACATGACGGCGCCCGATGT
>JANNNM010000386.1:0-8102 GCA_031398535.1 Betaproteobacteria bacterium
CTTCGGCGACCGCCTGCTGATCGATGACCTCAACATCATCATCCCGCCGGGCGCCATCGTCGGCATCATCGGCCCCAACGGCGCGGGCAAGTCGACGCTGTTCAAGATGATCACGGGCGCCGAGAAGCCGGACAAGGGCGAGGTGATCGTCGGCCACACGGTGAAGATCGCCTACGTCGACCAGAGCCGCGATTCTCTCGACGCCAGCAAGAACGTCTGGCAGGCGGTGTCGGGCGGCAGCGACATCATCACCATCGGCAAGGTGGAGATCCAGTCGCGCGCCTACATCGGCCGCTTCAACTTCAAGGGCGCGGACCAGCAGAAGCTGGTCGGCACGCTGTCGGGCGGTGAACGCGGCCGCCTGCACATGGCCAAGACCCTGCTGCAGGGCGGCAACGTGCTGCTGCTCGACGAACCGTCCAACGACCTCGACGTGGAAACGCTGCGCGCACTGGAAGATGCGCTGCTCGAATTCGCCGGCAGCGCGCTCGTCATCTCACACGATCGCTGGTTCCTTGATCGCATCGCCACGCACATCCTGGCGGCGGAAGGTAACTCGCAGTGGTCGTTCTTCGAGGGCAACTACCAGGAGTACGAGGCCGACAAGAGGAAGCGCCTGGGCGAGGAAGGGGCGAAGCCCAAGCGCATCCGCTACAAGGCGCTGATGTCATGACGGTCGTTCTATGGATCGTCGCCGTACTACTCATCGTGGTGGGCGTGATCGGCACCGTTCTTCCCGCCCTGCCGGGCGTCATCCTGGTTTTCGGCGGGATCGCGCTGGCGGGATGGATCGACAGCTTCACGCGCATCCCGGTGTGGCTGATCGTGATCCTGGGCGTGCTGACCGCGCTGGCGTGGATCGTGGATTACGCGGCCGCGGCGATGGGCGCCAAGCGTGCCGGTGCCAGCAAGTACGCGATCATCGGCGCCACCATCGGCACGTTCGCCGGCATCTTCACCGGCCTGTGGGGGCTCTTGTTCATGCCGCTGGTGGGTGCGGCCATCGGCGAATACATTGCGCAACGTGATATGCGCCAGGCCGGCAAGGTGGGGATCGCCACGTGGATCGGCCTGCTGCTGGGCACCGCGATCAAGATCGCGATCGTGTTCACGATGATCGGCGTGTTTCTCGTCGCGCTGGTGCTGTAGCCGCCACGCGCGACGCCTCGCCTACAGGCGAATGGGTATCAACCCAACTTCGCCTTGAGGATCGCGTTGACCTGCGCCGGGTTGGCCTTGCCTTTGGATGCCGCCATCACCTTGCCGACCAGCGCGTTGAACGCCTTTTCCTTGCCGGCGCGCACTTCGGCGACGATGGCAGGATTGGCGGCAATGGCTTCATCGACGATCGCCGCGATGGCACCTTCGTCGGAGATCTGACGCAGGCCCCGCGACTCGATGATCGTGTCCGCCGCGTTGTCGCCGGAAGCTTCGCTGGTCCACATCGCATCGAACACGTCCTTCGCGATCTTGCCGGAGATGGTGCCGTCGGCGATGCGCTTCAGCAGCGTGGCCAGTTGCGGCGCACGCACCGGTGATTGCCCGATGTGAATCTCGGCCTTGTTGAGCGCAGCGGAGACTTCGCCCAGCACCCAGTTCGACGCGATCTTCGCGTCGCCGCCCAGCATCTTCGCCGTTTCCTCGAAGTACGCGCACAGTTCGCGATCGGCCGTCAGCGTCGCGGCATCCGCTGCAGGCAGCCCGTACTGCGCTACGAAGCGCGCCTTCATCGCCGCCGGCAGCTCGGGCATCGATGCCTTCACCTGCTCGACCCACGTCGCGGCGATCGTCAGCGGCGGCAGGTCGGGATCGGGAAAGTAACGGTAATCCTGCGCGTCTTCCTTGCTGCGCATCGAGCGCGTCTCGCGCTTGTCCGGATCGTACAGCCGCGTTTCCTGCACGACGCGGCCGCCGTCCTCGATCAGCTCGATCTGGCGGCGCACTTCGAATTCGATGGCTTCCTGCATGAAGCGGAAGCTGTTCAGGTTCTTGATCTCGCATCGCGTGCCCAGGGCTTCACCCTGGCGGCGCACCGAGACATTGGCGTCGCAGCGGAAACTGCCTTCCTGCATGTTGCCGTCGCAGATGCCGATCCAGCGCACCAGGCCGTGCAGCGCCTTCGCGTAGGCGACGGCTTCCTCGGCGCTGCGCAGAACGGGTTCCGTGACGATCTCGAGCAACGGCGTGCCGGCGCGATTCAAGTCGATGCCGGATATGCCCTGGAAATCTTCGTGCAGCGACTTGCCGGCATCCTCTTCCAGATGCGCGCGCGTCAATTCAACCAAGAACTCGCCGCGCGTGGGCGACACGATGGCAACACCGCCGCCCACGACCACCGGGATCTCGTACTGCGAGATCTGGTAGCCCTTCGGCAGGTCGGGATAGAAGTAATTCTTGCGCGCGAAGATGCTGCGCGCGCTGATGGTGCCGCCCACGGCCAGGCCGAAACGGATCGCACGCTCGACCGCGCCCCGGTTCAACACCGGCAGCACGCCCGGCAACGCGATGTCGACGGCGGAGGCCTGCGTGTTGGGCGCCGCGCCGAACGCGGTGGACGCGCCCGAGAAGATCTTCGACACGGTGGAAAGCTGCGCGTGCGTTTCCAGCCCGATGACCGTTTCCCAGGTCATGATGGGGCTCCCACGGGCGCTGCCGCCAGATCGTTGGGTGCCCTCTCGTGCCAATCGGTGGCCTGCTGGAAGCGATGCGCGACATTGAGCAACCGCGCCTCGGTGAAGTAGTTGGACTGGATCTGCATGCCTATGGGCAGGCCGCGCCGATCGAAGCCGACGGGAATCGAGATGGCCGGTGCGCCGGTCAAGTTGGCCGCAATGGTGAAGATGTCGTTCAGGTACATCTGCACCGGGTCATCCGTCTTGTCGCCGATCTTGAACGCAGGCGCGGGCGCCGTCGGCCCCATGATCATGTCGCACTGCTGGTACGCGCGCGTGAAGTCGTCGGCGATCAGGCGGCGCACCTGCTGGGCCTTCAGGTAGTACGCATCGTAATAGCCGTGCGACAGTACATAGGTGCCGGTGAGGATGCGGCGCTTCACTTCCGCGCCGAAGCCTTCGGCGCGCGACTTCTTGTACATGTCCATCAAGTCGGAATACTCGGCCGCGCGATGGCCGTAGCGCACGCCGTCGAAGCGCGACAGGTTCGACGAGGCCTCGGCTGGGGCGATGACGTAATACACGGGCACCGACAGCTTGACGTTGGGCAACCCGATGTCGACCGTCACCGCGCCCAGCTTGCGGTATTCCGCCAGCGCGGCATCGATGGCCGCCGCCACATCCGGGTCGACGCCCGCGCCGAAATATTCGCGTGGCAGGCCGATGCGCAGGCCTGCCAGCGGCTGGTTCAGGTCACGCGTGTAGTCCTCGCGCGGGCGATCGAGCGACGTCGAGTCCCGCGGGTCATGCCCCGCCATGGCGTTCAGCATCAACCCGCAATCCTCCGCGGTGCGCGCGAACATGCCGGGCGTATCGAGGCTGGACGCGAACGCGATCAACCCGTAGCGCGAGCAGGTGCCGTACGTGGGCTTCAACCCGCAGATGCCGGTCAGCGAGGCGGGCTGGCGAATGGAGCCGCCGGTATCGGTGCCCGTTGCCGCGGGCAACAGCCGCGCCGCGACGGAAGCTGCGGAACCGCCGGAACTGCCCCCCGGCACATAGGCCAGGTTCCACGGATTGCGGACCGGGCCGAAGTACGATGTCTCGTTAGACGAGCCCATCGCGAACTCGTCCATGTTGGTCTTGCCGAGCAGCACGGTGCCGGCGTTCTTCAATCCGGTGACCACATGCGCGTCGTAGGGCGCGACGAAATTGGCCAGCATCTTCGAGCTGCAGGTGGTCTTCAACCCGGCCGTCATCAGCACATCCTTGTGCGCGATGGGCACGCCGCACAGCGGCGGCGGGTTGTCGGTGGCCAGCAGCGTATCGGCGTGGCGCGCCTGCGCCAGCGCGCCTTCGCCGTCGATGGTGACGAAGGCATTGAGCGCCGGCTGCGCCACCGTGACGCGATACAGCATGGCTTCCGTCAGTTCGACGCTGGAGAACTTGCGTGCGCGCAAGGCGGCCGCCAGGCCGGCAACGGTGGTGGTGATGACCTCGTCGGCCATGGCCTACTCCACCACGCGCGGGACGAGATAGAGGCCGTCCTCGACGGCCGGCGCCACGCTCTGGAACAGCGTGCGCTGGTCGACGGCGGTGACGGTATCTTCGCGCAGCGGCAGCATGACGTCCTGTGCGTGGGCCATCGGCACGATGCCGGTGGTGTCGACCGCCTGCAGCTCGTTGATCATCGCGAAGATGGCCTCGAGCTTGCGGTGGACTTCTGCTGCGGCGGTGGCATCGATCTCGATGCGCGCCAGATGGGCGATGCGGTGGACGTCGTCGAGGGTCAGGGCCATGGCGCGGGGCCGAACGTGTCGGCCATGCAAGCGATCCTGGCGGCAGGGGCGGCCGAGGATCTGGGGTTCAAGGGAAACCGGGACGGGACAGGCGCGCTGCCGCTGAACCGTAAAACGGCAAAAAACCGCGCCAAATCAGTGCTGAAGACCAACTGCAATGCTATCATAATCGACAATCTATTGAGCACCCGCGCCATGGCGTTGCGCGGGTTTTGCCCCACCTCCGGACCGCGTCACCCCGCGGCCCCCATCAGTCAGGTTTGCTGCATTCATGTTCGAGTTCTTCAAAGGTTATTTCGGCAGCGATCTCGCAATCGACCTCGGCACCGCCAACACGCTGATCTACGTGCGTGGCAAGGGCATCGTGCTGAACGAGCCGTCCGTCGTCGCCATCCGCCAGGAAGGCGGCCCCAACGGCAAGAAAGTCATCCAGGAAGTGGGCCTCGCGGCCAAGATGATGCTCGGCCGCACGCCGGGCAACATCACGGCCATCCGCCCGATGAAGGACGGCGTCATCGCCGACTTCACGGTCACGGAGCAGATGCTGAAGCAGTTCATCAAGAAGGTGCTCGACTCGCGCCTCTTCTCGCCAAGCCCGCGCATCATCATCTGCGTGCCGTGCGGCTCCACCCAGGTCGAACGCCGCGCCATCCGCGAATCCGCATTGGGTGCCGGCGCGTCCAAGGTGTATCTCATTGAAGAACCGATGGCCGCGGCCATCGGTGCGGATCTCCCCATCTCCGATGCCACGGGCTCGATGGTCGTCGACATCGGCGGCGGCACGACGGAAGTAGGCGTCATCTCGCTGGGCGGCATGGTGTACTCGGGCAGCGTGCGCGTCGGCGGCGACAAGTTCGACGAGGCCATCGTCAACTACATCCGCCGCAACTACGGCATGCTGATCGGCGAGACCACCGCTGAAACCATCAAGAAGACGATCGGCTCCGCGTTCCCGGGTTCCGAGGTCAAGGAAATGGAAGTCAAGGGCCGCAACCTGGCCGAAGGCATTCCACGCAGCTTCACCGTATCGTCCAACGAAATTCTCGAAGCCCTGACCGATCCCCTCAACAGCATCGTGTCCGCGGTCAAGAGCGCGCTCGAGCGCACGCCGCCCGAGCTTGGCGCCGACATCGCCGAGCGCGGCATGGTGCTCACTGGCGGTGGCGCGCTGCTGCGCGACCTCGATCGCCTGCTGATGGAAGAAACCGGTCTCCCGGTCATCGTGGCCGACGACCCGCTCACGTGCGTCGTACGCGGCTGCGGCAAGGCCCTCGAGAACATGGAGAAGCTGCACACGATCTTCACGTCGGACTGAGCGCGCACGCGCCATGCGGCACGTCTCTGCCGATCCGCCGCCGTTCTTCCATCGCGGGCCCGCCCCCCTCACCCGGCTGGCATTCGTCGGCATCGTGTCGATCGCGCTGATGTTCGCCGACACGCGCTACCGCTACCTCGAAGGCATCCGGCAAGTGGCCGCCGTGGCCATCTATCCGCTGCAGCGCGCGGTGCAGATGCCCGGCGAAGCCGTCAGCTGGGTGGTGGCCTACTTCAGTTCCAAGCGTGCGCTGGCCGACGAAAACGCAAGCCTGAAGCAGGATGGCGTCACCAACGCACCGTCGGTGCAGGGCTTTGCCGCACTGCGCGACGAAAACACCAAGCTGCGCGCGCTGCTCGCGATGCGCGAGCGCTATCCCGGCGGCACCACGGCGGTGGAGGTGCTCTACACCGGTCGCGACCCGTTCACGCAGAAAGTGTTCGTCAATCGCGGCACCGATGCCGGCATCAAGGCCGGCGCCGCGGTGATTGATGAACTCGGCGTCGTCGGACAGGTCACACGCGTGTTCCCGATGATGGCGGAGGTCACCCTCGTCACCGACAAGGATCATGCAGTGCCGGTACGGGTCGAACGCAGCGGCGTGCGCAGTGTCTTCTTCGGCGCCGGCGCCGGCCGCGCTCCGGAGCTCCGCTTCATGTCGCCGTCGGCAGACGTGCAACCGAAGGACAAGCTCTACACGTCGGGCATTGACGGGACGTATCCGCCGGGCCTCGCGGTGGCGCAGGTGGAAACGGTCGACCGCGAAACCGGGCAGGTGTTCGCGCGCATCACGGTCAAGCCGCTGGCGGGCTCCGATCGCAGCAGTTTCCTGCTGGTTCTGGGTGAAAACGCCGCCACGATGGCGCGACCCGAAGAACCGGTCGACGCCAATGCAGAAAAGAAAACGGGCCGCGGCAAGGGCCGCCGCGCGTCAAACTAGATCATGGACCCCCACGCTCACTTCGTTCGCTGCCCCCAAAGGGGGAGCAGATCGCCCTTGGGGCGGCCCGGCGGGCGATCACCATGAACTTCGCCCGCGCCTCCACCTTCTCGTCGGCCCGCCCGGAAGAGATCCTGCGCACGGTGAACCCGTGGTTCATCCTGCTCACGTTCTTCCTCGGCTTTCTTGCGAACATCGCACCGGCGTCCGGCTTCACCCTGGTGCTGCGCCCGGATTTCCTGGCGCTCGTCATCCTCTACTGGTGCATCCAGGAGCCGCGCTATGTCGGCGTGGGTGTCGCGTGGATGACGGGACTCGTGATGGATGTGGGCGATGCCACCGTGTTCGGCCAGCACGCGCTGGCCTACGCGGTGCTGGCGTATGGCGCCGAGTACTTCCGTCGCCGCGTGCAGCGCTTCCCGTTGTGGCAGCAGGCGCCGCAGGTGGGCGTGCTGCTGCTGGTGTGCGCCGCGCTGGTATTGCTGGTGCGCGTCGTCGGCGGTGCGCCGCTGCCGCGCTGGACCTACATCGTGTCGCCGGTCGTCGGCGCACTGCTGTGGCCGCTGATCTCGGTGCTGCTGCAGTGGCCGCAGCGCCCGACGCGCGGACAAGGAGACAACTGACGTGGCACGCCGGCTCTTCGGCAAGCGCAGCAACAGCGGCTACGACAGCAGCCGCAGCTTCGGCGCGTCCGAAGTGCGCAATGCCGAGCGCGAAGTGTTCCTGTTCCGGCGCCGCCTGTTCGTTGCCGGCGCGTTCGCGCTGCTGGCCTTCTTCGGCCTCTTCAGCCGGTTCTTCTACCTGCAGGTCGTGCAGCACCAGCACTACCGCACGCTGGCGGAGTCCAACCGGATCGCCATTGTGCCCATCGCGCCCAATCGCGGCGTGATCACCGACCGCAACGGCGTGGTGCTGGCGCAGAGTTATTCCGCCTATACGCTCGAACTCACGCCGTCGCGCATCCGCAACCTCGAAGCCACCATCGACGAGTTGGCCACGGTGGTGGATGTGCAGCCGCGCGATCGCAAGCGCTTCAAGAAGCTGCTGGAGGAATCGAAGAACTTCGAGAGCCTGCCGCTGCGCACGCGCCTTTCCGACGAGGAAGTCGCGCGTTTCGCGGTCAATCGCTATCGCTTCCCGGGCGTGGATATCAAGGCGCGCCTCTTCCGCCAGTATCCGTTCGGCGAAGTGGCATCGCATGTGCTGGGCTACATCGGGCGCATCAACGACAAGGATGTCGAGCGCATCGCCGCATGGGATGAGAGCACCAACTACAAGGGGTCCGACTACATCGGCAAGGTCGGCGTGGAACTCTCCTACGAGCGGGAGCTGCACGGCACCACCGGCGTGGAGGAAGTGGAAGTGGACGCTGCGGGCCGCGCCGTGCGCACGCTGTCGCGGTCGCCGCCGGTGTCGGGCAACAACCTGCGACTTTC
>JANNNM010000732.1:0-13999 GCA_031398535.1 Betaproteobacteria bacterium
AATCGACCTGCCTGGCTCAACACGACACTTCTACTCGTACGTTCGAAAACCCGAACGCCCACAATTCGTTCGAGCGATTGGATGTGCTGGGTGAGCGCCGGCTGCGCTATTCCCAGGGCCGCGGCAGCCTTGCGAAAGTTCAGGTGCTTGGCTACGCAGATGAATGCCCTCAAATGCTTGAGCTCCATCGGCAGCGCACTGACCTGCGCCCCTTCAGCAGTACCGCCGGCAGGAGTCCGTGCCAACTCCTTCCGGGCCGACCGAGGTTGTACGGCGGTGTCACCTCGCTTGGCGAGTTTGGAGACGACGATTGATGAACGCTTGTCGGACACGAATTCTGGTCAGGAGATTGATAAGTCTTGTGCATCGATATTGATTATTGATAAGGATAGACAATCAATGCCGGCGCGTCAAATCTCTTGGTCGAACGCAAGGCCCAAGGCCTCGCGCTCCGGCCGACCGTCGATTCTTGTGCCTCGATCTTCCCGGCCGACTACGTAATGCGTTTGCGAAGCCCGCCGAACAGGATCGCCAGCGCAACGAACACCAGCAGCGCCGCCACCCCGAACGTGACCCGCATCCCCGTCGCCACCGCCCCGGGATCCGCCGTCGCAATGTCCGTTGCCGCCGCCGCGAACGCGAACACCGCCCCCAGCACCGAAGCACCGGTGATGAGCCCCAGGTTGCGCGACAGGTTGAGCATGCCGGACACCACGCCACGCTGGTCCGCACCGATGTCCTTCATCACTGCTGTGTTGTTGGCGGTCTGGAACAGCGCGTAGCCGATCGTCAGCACGACGATGGGCGCGAGGTAGCCCGGAACGCCGAGCGTGGACGGCAGCAGCGCCAGCAGGAGGGCGCCGACCGCCATGCCGAGAAGACCCGCCAGTGTCATCCGCGGCGCGCCGACGTGGTCGGCGATGCGCCCGGCGGGAACGGCAGTCAGCGCGACCACCAACGGCCCGACGGCAAGCACCAGGCCCACGCGCGCAGCGTCGAGGTGGAGCGCCTGCGACAGGTAGAACGGCCCAACCACCATCGTCGCCATCATCACCGTCGACACGAGCGCGCTCGCGGCGAGGCCCGCGCGCAGCGACGCATTGCGCAACATTGCCAACCGGATCAATGGTGAGGCGACACGCGATTCGGTGAACGCGAAGAGGCCTGTGCCCGCAACGGACGCCACCAGCAACGTCGCGTTGATCACACCGAAACTGCCCCGCCCGATCGTCATCGCCAGCGTGTAGGCAGCAAGCGAGAGTGCCAGCAGCAGCGTGCCCAGCGGGTCGAAGCCGGCGCCCGCGGAAACGGGTTCGCGTCGGTCCACCGGCAGGTATCGATACGCGAGCACAAGCGACACGATCCCCAGCGGGACGATCACGAAGAAGATCGCGCGCCAGCCCAGCGCGGCGATCAGCACGCCACCCAGCGAGGGGCCGAGCGCCGTGCCGATCGCGGACATCGTGCCGAGTAGCCCCATCGCGCTGCCGGTCCGGGCCTTCGGCACCGTCGCGCCGACCATGGCCAGCGTCAGCGCCATCATGATGGCCGCTCCCAGGCCCTGCAGTCCGCGCGCGGCAATCAGCAGGCACAGCGTCGGTGCGAGCCCGCACAACGCCGACGCGACCGTGAACACGGCGATGCCGGCCAGCAGCAGGCGCCGCCGGCCCGTGACGTCCCCGAGCCGCCCGGCACTGACGATCAGTGTCGTGATGGCGAGCAGGTACACCAGCACCACCCACTGCACCTGCTGGAAGGACGCGTTGAAGACCTGCGCGAGCGTGGGCAGGCCGACATTGGCGATGCTGGTGCCGAGCGAGGACAGCAGCATCGACAGCGCAAGAGCGACCAGCGCCCAGCGGATCGACGGCGTGGTTTCCGCGCGTCCGGCGGCTAGCGGTCCGGTTGCTGCAACGATCGACTTCACGATGATCTCCATGGGTTGGCGAAGCCATCAGGTGGCGTCATCAACACGGTAGTCGTTTGCCAATCATTGCGGAAGACGCATCGTTTGCACGATATAGTTGCGTTAAACGCCATGTCTCATCCAACCAGCACCAGCCGCGACCGATGACCACACCCGACCTCAACCTGCTCGTCACGCTGGAGGTACTGCTCGCCGAGGGCAGCGTCACGCGCGCGGCGCAGCGACTGCGCCTCAGCCCATCCGCGATGAGCCGCGCGCTCGCGCGGTTGCGCGAGACGACCGGCGACCCGCTGCTGGTCCGGGCGGGCCGCGGGCTCGTCCCCACGCCGCGCGCGCTTGAACTCCGCGACCGCATCGGCCCGCTGGTGCAGGACGCGAAGGCCGTGCTGCGTCCGGTGACGAAGCTCGACCTGAAGCAGCTGGTGCAGACCTTCACGCTGCGCACGCGCGATGGCTTCGTCGAGAACTTCGGCCCGGCGCTGATCGCGCGCGTCGGCAAGGCCGCGCCCGGCGTGCGCCTGTGCTTCGTGCAGAAGCCGGACAAGGACAGCACGCCACTGCGCGACGGCGCCGTCGATCTCGAAACGGGGGTCGTGACGGCGACGTCGGCGCCGGAGCTGCGGGTGCAGGCATTGTTCCGCGACCGCTTTATCGGCGTCGTGCGCAAGACCCATCCGTTGTCGCGCGGCAAGGTCACCCCCGTCCGCTATGCGGCAGGACGGCACATCGGGATCTCACGGCGCGGACTCGACCGCGGGCCGATCGACGACGTGCTGCAGGCGCTGGGTCTCGCGCGAGACATCGTCACGATCGTCGGCAGCTTTTCGGCCGCCTTGTCGCTGGCGCGCGGGTCGGACCTGGTCGCCAGTGTTCCGGAGCGCCATACCGGCAACCTGCGCGCCGGCATGCACAGCTTTGCGCTGCCGGTACCGTTACCGGCGTTCACCGTGTCGATGCTCTGGCACCCGCGCCTCGATGCGGACCCGGCGCACCGGTGGCTGCGGGGCCAGGTCCGGGACGTCTGCGCGGCGCTGCGCTGACGTCCCGCCCAAGCTACTCGAACTTGATGTTCGCGTCCTTCACGATCCTAGTGACCTTGTCGGTCTCGGTGCGGATGAGATCCGTGAATTGCGCCGGCGTGCTGTTCTGCGCGGCGAGGCCCAGGTCGCGCAGGCGGTCGCGCACGTCCGGCATCGCGGCGATGGCTGTCAGCTCCTCGTTGATGCGCTTGATCGCATCGGCAGGGGTGCCGGCGGGGGCCAGGAAGCCCCACCAGTTGGTGAAGCTGTAGCCGTTGACGGTCTCGCCCATGCTGGGTACGTCGGGGATCGCGGGCAGGCGCGGCCCGGTGACGGCCAGCGCCTTCAGGCGCCCCGCCTTGACCTGCGCCATCGCCGTACCGTCGACGACGATGTCGATCTGCTCGCCCATCAGGCCGCTGATCGCCTGGGCGCCCCCCTTGAACGGCACATGCAGGATGTCGATGCCGGTCATCGAGCGCAGCATCTCGAAGGCCAGGTGGCCCGGTCCGCCAATGCCGCCGGTGCCATAGGTGAGCTTGCCCGGCTGCGCCTTGGCGCGGGCAAGGAAATCGGCGAATGTGGCGTCGGGCGACTTGGGGTTGACGGTGACGACGATCGACACCGAGGCCACGAGGCTGATGGGTGCGAGATCCTTCTGCGTGTAGCCAGCATTGGGATTGGCGATGGGGGCGATGACCATCGTGCCGAGGTCGCCCACCACCAGCGTATAGCCGTCATTGGGCGACTTGGCCGCCACCGCCATGCCGAGCGCGCCTGCGGCGCCGCCGCGATTGTCGATGACCACCGACTGCCCCAGCCGCTCGGCCAGCTTCTGGCTGTAGATGCGCGCGACGATGTCGGTGTTGCCGCCGGCGGGATAGGGCACGATCAGCTTGATCGGCTTCGATGGAAACGGCTGCGCGATGGCGGGCGCGGCCCCGATCATGGCCACGGCAGACAGCAGCACCAAGGAAAGTATTTTCGTCATCGTCATTCTCCGAAACGTAGTCGCAAATTGTCGAATGCAAAACCAGACACGGAGCAGCACACTCAGTGATCCGTCATGGCGGTGCGCAACTGGGCTTCCGGGTCAGCCCCCGGCGAGGCGCCGATGTCGACTTCCACCTGCTGGATGTGACCGGTGAAGCGGAATGGCGCGCGATAGTCGTCGGTGACCGGCAGGCCGCTGTCGTAGCCACAGCAGAGGCCCTCCCCGGAGGTCTCGATCACGTGCGGCACCGTATGCGGGATGTGCCCGTGGCCGATCACCTTGTCGCCGACGTAGAGTGTGACGTCGCCCTGGTGCTCGCCGGTGCGCGCGAAATGAAACCGGAGCTTCAACTTGCCGGTGGGCAATTCTTCCGTGGACGTAATGCGGTACTCGGCGAGGCCCAGGTGGTTGTGCGCATAGACCAGGCGACGATTCTTGACGTAGAGCGAGTACCCGGCAAACCAGCTGCCATGCGCCAGCAGCACGCCTTCCGCGCCACCGGGCGGGATATCCACCTCCGCGGTGATCGTGTGCGAACGGTTCTTCACGTTGACGGCCGTGTATTCAAATTGCGGCGCGCCGCCGGGGTAGTAGACGAAGTGATTGCCGGTAGGCACCGTGCTGGGCTTGCGCTCGCCCATCCGCAACTGCATCCGCGAATCGAGCGGCAGCACGTTGTACTTGCCGGCCTCGATCCACCAGCGCTCGACCAGCTCCGCCAGTTTCTCCGGATGCTTCTCCGCCAGGTTGTCGCACTCGGAGAAGTCGGTGGCCACGTGGTACAGCTCCCACTTCTGCTCCGCCAGCATCGCGTCGGTGAGCGGATCGCCCTGCGGCTGCTCCACGACGGCCTTCCAGCCGTCGGCCCACAGCGCGCGCGAGGCGATCATCTCGTAGTACTGCGCTTCCTTCTTCGTCAGCGCGGCGGCATCGTTGAAGCTGTGCGCGAAGCTGACGCCTTCCAGCGGCCGCTGCGTCACGCCGTTGAGATGCGCAGGTGGCGTGAGTCCCAGCGCTTCGAGGATCGTCGGCGTGACGTCCACCACATGCACGTACTGGTCGCGGACCTCGCCGCGTGCCTTGATACCGGCGGGCCAATGCACGATCAGCGGGTCGCTCATGCCGCCCTGATGCAGATAGCGCTTCCAGCGCCGCAGCGGCGTGTTGCCTGCCCACGCCCAGCCCCACGAATAGTTGGGGAAGGATTTCACGCTGCCCCATTCGTCGAGGTGCTTCAGGTTTTCCTCGATCGTGGGCTCGATGCGGTTGGCAAACTGGTTCTCGTTGAATGATCCGTGTTCGCCGCCCTCGGCCGATGCGCCGTTGTCGGAGGCCAGCATCACCAGCGTATTGTCGAGCTCGCCCAGCCGCTCGAGAAAATCGAGCACGCGCCCGATGTGATGATCGGTCTGCTCGAGGAAGCCCGCATACACTTCCATCTGTCGCGCATAGAGCTTCTGTGCATCGGCGCTGAGCGAATCCCATGCCTTCACCCACTGCGGCCGCGGCGACAGCTTCGTCCCCGGCGGCACGATGCCCATGGCAAGCTGGCGCGCGAACACCTCCTCGCGCCACTTGTCCCAGCCCTGGTCGAACTGGCCGCGGTACTTCTCGATCCATTCCGGCTCGACATGATGCGGCGCGTGTCCCGCGCCCAGGCAGTAGTACATGAAGAACGGCTTGTCCGGCGCGATCGTGCGCAGGTCGGTCAGGTACTCGATCGCGTGGTCGGCCAGGTCCGCGTTGAGGTGATAGCCCTCCTCCGGCCGGCGCGGCGGATCGATGTAGTGGCTGTCGTGCACCAGCGTGGGCGACCACTGGCTGGTCTTGCCGCCGATGAAGCCATAGAAGCGCTCGAAGCCGCGCGACAGTGGCCAGCGCGCCTTCGACGCGCCCGACGCATACTCGCTGGCCAGCGTCAGGTGCCACTTGCCGATGCCGAGCGTGGCGTAGCCTTGCGCCAGCAACATCTCGGACAGGAAGCCGTTTTCCTTCGGCACCATGCCGTTGTAGCCGGGAAAGCCGGTGGCCATTTCCTGGATGATGCCGACGCCATTGGAGTGATGGTTGCGGCCGGTGAGCAGGCATGCACGCGTCGGCGAGCAGATGGCGGTGGTGTGGAAGTCGCGGTAGCGCACGCCGCCGGCGGCCAGGCGATCGAAGTTGGGCGTGCGGATGTCGGAGCCGTAGCAGCCAAGCTGCGCGAAGCCGACATCGTCCAGCAGGAACACGAGCACATTGGGCGCGCCCTTGCGCGCACGTTGCGGCAACGGCCACGCGGCCTCGGACGTGGCGGCGGTACGGCCGATCTTGCCGGTGAAGGCGGTGCCTTCCGGGTAGGTCTTCAGGTCTTTCAATGGCACTCCGTGGGAGGAAACGCTGCCGCCCGGTGCGGGTGGTCTGATTTTCAGACCAATCTACCCGCGACCCGCGGCGGCGTCAATCCATGGTCCCACGCACCGGCAACAACGTTTGACCCTGCCTGCGGCACGCGGCAGACTCGCGGGGCCATGTCCGCCAAACCCATCAAGCCCATCGCCGCGCCGCGCCTCTACCAGCGCATCGCCGAGGAGATCGGTCGCCTGATCGATGCCGGTACCTTCAAGGCGGGCGACCGGCTGCCGGCGGAACGCGACCTGGCGCGATCACTCGATGTCTCGCGCAGCTCGCTGCGCGAGGCGCTTGGCGTGCTGGAAATCGACGGGCGCATCACGATCAAGGTCGGCTCGGGCGCCTATGTCGCCACGCCGAAGACGCGCGGCGGCGCACGCGCGCGCAAGTCGGCGGAGATCTCGCCCTTCGACGTGCTGCGTACGCGCCGCATCGTCGAAGTGGAGGCCGCCGCACTCGCCGCGCGTCACGCGACCCACGCGCAGATTGCGGCGATGGGCAAGGCCTTCGAGAGGCTGGCGGCCGACATGCGCGCCAACCGGATGCAGTCGGCGGCGGACCGCGACTTCCACCTGTGCATCGCCAATGCCAGCGGCAACAGCGCGCTGGCGCTGGTCGTCGAACGGCTGTGGGCGGAGGGTGACCAGCCGCTCAATGTCCGCATCGAGGCGCTGTTCGTCACGCGCGGACGCAAGCGCGACAACATCGCCGAGCATCGCGCGGTGCTCGATGCCATCCGCAACCGGGATCCGGCAGCAGCGCGGCGCGCGATGCGCGCGCACCTTGCCAATGCGGAGCGGCAACGGATGATGCTGCTGCGCGACGGCGCGCGGAACTAGCGTACCGACGATGGCGGCACCCGACAATGCGGACCACCCGCGCGCGGCAATGACGCCGATCGCACTGGCCGACGTCGAGTGGACCGCCATCCGCGCGCAGGGCGCGGGCGGTCAGAACGTCAACAAGGTGTCCTCGGCCGTGCACCTGCGCTTCGACCTCCCGGCGTCGACGCTGCCAGACGCCGTGAAGTTGAGATTGCTGGCCAGCGGCGACCAGCGCATCACGGCTGCGGGCGTGGTCATCATCAAGGCGCAGCGCTTCCGCACGCAGGACCAGAACCGCGACGACGCGCTGGCACGCTTGCAGGAATTGGTGAATGCCGCGTCCATCGTGCCGCGGATCCGCCGCGCGACCAAGCCCACCAAGGGTTCTCAGCGCCGGCGCGTCGACTCGAAGGTGAAGCGCGGTCAGATCAAGTCCACGCGCGGCAGGGTGGTTGACTGACGAAGCTGGACGCCCCGCGCGTCGATGGCGCAACTCGATTCTTCGGAGTAGATTGCAGCGCGAAGGGCCGTCGTTTCGAGCCTCCGGAGGACTCCATGTCCAAACTTGTCGCCGCCATGGTTGCGGGTGTCGTAGCCGTGATCCATTCGCTGCCCGCGTTCGCCCAGGACTACCCCACGCGACCGGTGAAGATGATCGTGCCGTTTGCGGCAGGCGGCCCGGCGGATGTCTACGCACGCTTCCTGGGCGCGAGGCTCACCGAGGCCATGGGCCAGCCATTCGTGATCGAGAACCGGCCGGGTGCCGGTGCGGTTACCGGCACCGATGCGGCCGCCAAGGCAACTCCGGACGGCTACACGCTGCTGGTGATGTCGAATGCGCAGACCGTCAACGAAACGCTGATTCCCAACAAGCCGTATGCGCTGCTGCGAGACTTTGCGCCGATCGCGCCGATCAACTACTCGGACCTGGTGCTCGTGGTGAACCCGTCGGTGCCGGCGAACTCGTTGCCGGAGTTGCTGGCACTCGTGAAGGCGCAGCCTGGCAAGTTGAACTATGCGTCCTCCGGTCCGGGCACGCCGTATCACATGGCCGGCGAACTCTTCAAGACGATGGGTGGCCTCGACATCGTGCACATTCCCTACAAGGAGAGCTCGGCCGCGCGCGCCGGCGTGATCGGCGGGCAGGTCGAGATGATGTTCGACGCGGTCACCACGATGAGCGAGCAGGCGAAGGCGGGGAAGGTGAAGGCCCTGGCCACCAGCGGCAAGGTGCGTTCCGCCGTGATGCCGGATCTGCCGACCGTGTCTGAAGCCGGCGTGGCCGGTTACGACGCGGTGATCTGGCTTGGCGTCATGGCGCCGAAGGGCACGCCGCCCGCGATCGTCAATCGCCTCAACGCCGAGATCACGCGCATCGCCAATCGTCCCGATGTGCGCGCCGATTGGGCGAAGCAGGGCGCGGTGGGGATGACGATGAATCCCGAGGAGTTCACGCGCTTCGTTGCCGACGACGTGACGAAGTGGGAGCGTGTGGTGAAGCTCTCCGGTGCCAAGGTCGATCGCTGAATCGGCGGCCGTCGCCGCGACCCGCACCGTCCGACACCGTGCAGCTCGACCTCATCTGCGCAGGCGCCGCCAAGGGCCTGGTGGAGGCGCTGCGTCCAACGTTCGAGGCTGCCAACGGCGTCACCATCACCGCCACCTTCGGTGCGGTCGGGGCGCTGCGCGAGAAGTTCGACGGCGGGGCACCCTGTGATGTGCTGGTGCTCACGCGCGCAGTGCAGGACCAGCTGGCGCACGACCGGCAGGTGATCGGGGGGACGGTGGCATCGCTCGGCCGGGTCCCGACGGGCATCGCGGTGCGATCAGGCGAGGCGATGCCGGCCATCGGCGACGGCGCGAACCTGCGCGCCACGCTGCTGGCGGCGCGACGCCTCTATTTTCCGGACCCGCAGCGCGCCACCGCCGGCATTCATTTCATGAAGGTGCTGCGTACGCTGCAGATTGACGGCGCGGTGGCGGCGCGGCTTGCACCGCATGCGTCCGGCGCCGTTGCGATGCAGGCCCTCGCCGATGCGAACGAACCCGGCCTGGTCGGCTGCACGCAGGTCACCGAAATCCTGTATTCGCCGGGCGTCGAGCTCGTCGGCGTGCTTCCGCCCGGCTATGACCTGGCCACGGACTATGCCGTGGGCGTCACTGCGCGGGCGCGCGATGCGGACCTGGCGGCGCGCTTCCTGGCGATGCTCGCGGGCCGGGACGCGCATGCGTTGCGCGAGCGCAGCGGCTTCCTGCAGGAATGAACGCATTGTGACGGTATCAGCCGTCGCGTCGTGTGGGCTCGAACTCGCGATCGCCATCACCGACAACCACGGCATGCTGGTCTGTTACGAGATGCTCGATGATACGCAGAAGTCGAGCGCGGTGATCGCGATCGAGAAGGCGCGCACATCGGCCACGTACCGGCGGCCTACGAAGGAAATGGAGGACGGCATCGCCGGCGGCCGGGTCGCCATTCTGGGCCTGCCGGGCGCCACGCCGATCGACGGCGGGCTGCCCATCGTCGTTGGGGGCAAGATGATCGGGGCCATCGGCGTCAGCGGTGTGAACTCGAGTCAGGACGCGCAGATCGCGCGCGCCGGGCTGGAGGCGATCGGCAAATAGCCGAGTCAACGGCCGGGCGGCGCGGGCAATCGCGCCTGGCCGGTGTTGCACGCACGCGGGGATAGCGGGCCGGCCGCCCGGACGCGCGACGGGTTAACATTGTGCGATGAACAGATCAAGGCGCTACCGCAGCATCGGCATCGCGTTCGTCGTGGCCTGTACCGCCCTGCTGTGCGCGCCGGCAGCATTGGCGCAGGACTTCCCCACGCGACCGGTGAGGGTCATCGTGCCGTTTTCGCCGGGTGGCGCCGTCGACGGGCCGATGCGCGTGATCGCGCAGGAGCTCTCCAAGCGCTGGGGCCAGCAGGTGATCGTCGAGAACAAACCAGGGGCCGGCGCGACGATCGGCGCCGAGATGGTGGCCAAGGCCGCGCCCGACGGCTACACGCTGCTGCTCGCATCGCAGACCAACGCCATCAGTGCCACGCTCTACACCAAGCTCACGTTCGACGCGATCGAGGACTTCGCGCCGATCACGCTGATCGGGCGCGAACCCGGCGTGCTGGTCGTCAACCCTGCCTTGCCGGTGGCCAACTTCCAGGAGTTCGTCGCCTACGTGAAGGCCCGGCCCGGCCAGGTCGACTATGCGTCGTCGGGCAATGGCAGCGGCCAGCATCTGTTCATGGCGCTGCTCGCGTCGCAGACCGGCATGAAGCTCGTGCACGTGCCCTACAAGGGCAGCGGGCAGGCGACGGCCGACCTGCTGGGTGGGCAGGTGCCGGTATCGATCCCCGGCACGGCCGGCATGGTGGGTCACATCAAGGCCGGCAAGCTGCGTCCGCTTGCGGTCACCGGCGCCAAGCGGTCGCCGCAGTTGCCCGATGTGCCCACCATCATCGAAGCCGGCGTCCCGGGCTACGAGGCCTATGTGTGGATGGGCCTGCTGGCGCCGAAGGGCACGCCCGCGGCGATCATCGACAAGATCAACCGCGATGTCATCGCGGTGCTGGCCACCAACGAGGTCAGGACCTACATGGCGAACTCGGGCATCGAGATCGACGGGTCCACGCCGGCCGAATTCGCCACATTCTTCCGCGCCGAACGCGCGCAATGGGCCAAGGTCGTCCGCGAGACGGGCGCCAAGGCCGACTGAACACCCGTACTCTCCATACCATGCAAGGATTGCAATGAATCTGCAGGATAGCGCCGACGCTCGCGTCGAAGGCGTCGAACACTGGACCCACAAGGGCGATGTCCGCCTCTTTCTCTGGGAAAAATTCGTGGGTGCGCCGGCGGGCAAGCCGGCCATCCTGTTCGTGCACGGCTCGTCGATGGCATCGCAGCCGACGTTCGACTTGACGGTGCCGGGGCGGCCCGATTCGTCGGTGATGGACTGGTTCGCGCGGCGCGGCTTCGTCTGCTGGTGCGTCGACATGGAAGGCTATGGCCGGTCCGACAAGACGCGCGACATCTACTGCGACATCAGCAACGGTGCCGACGACCTGGCGGCCGCCACCGACTACATCGCGAAGGCGCGTGGCATCAGGAGCTTTGCCACCTATGGCATTTCGTCGGGTGCGTTGCGCGCGGCGCTCTTCGCGCAGCGTCATGCCGACCGCGTGTCGCGGCTGGCGCTCGATGCCTTCGTCTGGACCGGCGAAGGCGCGCCCACGCTGGTGCAGCGGCGGAAGAAGTTGCCCGAATTCCTCGCCAGCAAACGCCGGCCCATTGACCGCGCGTTCGTCCAGTCCATCTTCACGCGCGACCATCCGGATTGCGTCGAGCAGCGCGTGGTCGAGGCCTTCGCCGACGCCATCCTGGCGCTCGACGACTCGATGCCCAACGGCACCTACATCGACATGTGCTCGAAGTTGCCGGTCGTCGATCCCGCGCTGATCACGGTGCCGACCATCGTGCTGCGCGGCCAGTACGACGGCATCGCCGGATTCGACGACCTGATCGACTTCTTCAAGCGGCTGCCCAATCCGGACAAGCAGTTCTCGGTGCTCGCCGGCATCTCGCATGCGAGCTTCCAGCAGAAAAACTACCTGATGGTCTATCACATCCTGCTCGCGTACTTCACGCAGCCGGCACCCGCCTACACCGGGTGACCTGGCCGCTCTCGCCGCTCGAGACGCTGTGGTGCGCCATGGCGCTCGGCGCGGGTTACGCCGTGCGTGGCGTCGCGGGCTTCGGCTCCGGCGTCGTGGCAACACCGCTGCTCACGTTCGTGCTGCCGCTGTCCATCACGGCGCCGCTCATCACCGTCATCGGCTTCTTCGTGTCGATCCGGCAGGCGCTGGTGGATTGGCCGTTGATCGAGTGGCGTCGCGTCGCGGTGTTCATCCCCGGCTCGCTGGCAGGCACGGCGCTCGGCCTCTACGTGTTCAAGACGGTCGACCCGCTGCTGCTGGCGCGCATCCTGGGGGCGTACATCCTCCTCTATGCGTTCTACAGCATGTTCGGCGAGCGCTGGCTGCGGCGTCCGCTGCACGTGCCACGCTGGCTCGTGCATCCGGTGGCAGTGGCGGGCGCGGTCGTCGCCACGATCTTCGGCGGCCTGGCCGGACCCATCTACGTCACGTATTTCGACGCGCTGAAGCTCTCGAAGAGCGTGTTCCGGGTCACCGTGTCGACCACCCTGCTGGCACTGAACATGGTGCGCTCGGCCGGATACTTCGCCACCGGCGTGTTCCGCACCGAGGACCTGGTGCTGGTCGCCGCCGCGGTCGTCCCGGTCACGATCGGCACGCTGGTCGGTGACCGCCTGCACGATCGCCTCGACCCGCAGGCGTTCCGCCGTGCGATTGCCGTCCTGCTGGTGGCCAGCGGGCTCGGCCTGCTGTTCATCCGTTGAGTCCGCCCGCCGACCTGCGCAGCAAGGATCGCGCGTCGCGCCCGGAGCGGCGTAACATGCGCTGCAACGTTGCGCCGACATGCTTGCCGCCGGGCCGCCGGACGCCATCCACTCAATTCACGCCACCTGATGAACGAACCTGATACCGAGACCACGCCCCCCGCCAAGGATGCGGATTGGGACTCACCCGGCCACGTGCACGCACTGGTGCTGCTGGCCATCACCAGTGTCGGAATCTACTTCTGCCTGTGGATGTCGCTTCCGTTCGTGCCGGCGTTGGCATGGGCGCTGGCGCTGGCAGTGCTGTTCGCGCCGCTGCAGCGCCGGCTTGAGCACCGCTTCGGCCGCCCGGGACTGGCGGCCACGGCATGCGTGATCGCCGCGGGCATTCTGGTCGTGGTGCCGGTGACGTTCGTCGCCGACCGCATTGCCGGTGAAGTGGCGAAGTGGGCATTGGCGGTCAACCTGCTCGTTGAATCGGGCGAATGGCGCCGCGCGCTCGAGGCCCACCCGATGGTGGCGTCGGCGGTGCAATGGATCGACGACCAGTTCGACCTGCCGGAGGTGTTCAAGGGCGGAGCGACGTGGATGAGTGTCGTGGCGCGGTCATTCGTGCTTGGCTCCTTCATGCACCTGGTCGGCCTGATCCTCACGTTCTACATGCTGTTCTACTTCCTGCGCGACCGGGCTTCCGCGCTGAAATCGCTGCGCGGCATGTCGCCACTGGCGACCGGCGATATGAACCGCATCTTCGCCGCGGTTGGCGAGACGGTGCACGCCACGGTGTACGGCACCTTCGTCGTCGCGGCGGTGCAGGGTACGCTGGGTGGCCTCATGTTCTGGTGGCTGGGGTTGCCGGCGCCGATCCTGTGGGGTGTCGTGATGGGATTGCTGGCGGTGGTGCCCGTGCTGGGCGCCTTCGTCATCTGGATTCCGGCGGCGATCTTCCTGTTCCTGATCGGTGCGCCCGGCAAGGCGCTCGTGCTGGCGATATGGGGCACCGTCGTCATCGGCGGCATCGACAACATCCTCTATCCGCTGCTGGTCGGCAGCAAGTTGAAGATCCATACGGCGATCGCGTTCATCTCCATCGTCGGCGGACTGATCGTGTTCGGCACCGAAGGCCTGATCCTCGGTCCCGTGATCTTCACCGCGACGCGCGTGCTGCTCGAGATCTGGCGCAGTCGCAATGCGGCAGCCACGCTGTGACGGCATGACAGCGCGTCATGTGCGGCCATACCTCAAACCCCCGCCTTCAACGGAATCCCTGATGCCATCGCGAGCCACCACGCTGCTGCTTTCCCTTGCCCTGCTCGTCCTGGCTGCGGGATGCGCCCCGGCCGGCGACCACAAGGTCTGGCGCGATCCCGGGTACACAGGGGGCCCGCTGAAGAAGGTGTTCGTCATCGGGTTGAGTTCGAC
>JANNNM010000741.1:0-3694 GCA_031398535.1 Betaproteobacteria bacterium
CGGGCGCCGGTGTCGTCGTGGTGGCAGGTACCGGTGCAGGCGCGGGGGCAGCGGCGGGCGGCGCCGGCGGTGGCGGCAGCACCAGCGGCCCCTTGATGCCACAACCGGTGGCGGCGAACAGGGCGGCGAGCAACGCAGTGCAGGTGCGGAATTGACGTAACATCGGCGCAAATCCTATCACGCACCCATGAGCAACGACACCGCCTTCCAGACCTCCGCCGACGCCACGCTCGGCGCGATCGGCGGCGCGCTCGATGCGGCGCTGGTCACCTCCGATGCCGACGTCGACTGGAGCCTCAACGACGGCATCCTCGAGATCGATTGCGGCGACGACGGCAAGCTCATCGTCAACCGGCATGGCGTCAATCGGGAGATCTGGGTGGCTGCGCGGGCCGGCGGCTATCACTTCCGCGCGGAGGGTGGCGTGTGGCGGGACACGCGCTCGGGCGAGACGCTGCAGGCAACGCTGACCCGCCTGCTGCACGCACAGGCGGAACTGGCCGTGGATCTTTCAGGATTGCCGCCGGCGTCGTCCTGACGCCGCCGTAGCAGTGGACTGCGCGCAGCGCGACTAGGCCGCGAGCAGCGCCGTCCAGTCTTCAAGGGCCCGGCGACGTTCCGCGTGCCCTGGCATCAACGTTTCCACCAGCGCCCAGAAACGCGCCGAGTGGTTCAGTTCGACCAGGTGCGCCACCTCGTGCGCCACCACGTATTCCGCCAGTGCCGGCGGCAACTGCACCAGCCGCCAGTTGAGCCGGATCACGCCGCGCGCGTTGCAGCTGCCCCACTCGCTGCGCGCATTCGACAGCCGCACAGTGGGTGCCGCGACCGTCAGGCGTCCCGCATAGGTGGCCACCTGCGGCGCCACGATGTCCCACGCCTGGTCGTGCAGCCATTTGCCCACCGCCGCCGCCACCACCTCTTCCTGGTGCGCGTGCGGGTGCAGGATGGTCAGGTGGAAGAGGTCGGCGCCGATGCGGCTGCGCCGCGCCGGATACACCTCCAGCGCCAGCTCGTGACCGCGATACAGGATGGGCGCGCCGCTCTTCCACTCGCGCGGCATCACGTCGCGGCGGCGGCCGCGCCACTCCTCCAGCGCCTTGACGATCCATTGCGCGCGCTCGATCAATGCCGATTCGATCTCGGACAGCGTCACCCAGCGCGGGGCGCGGACGGTAAGGCCCTCCAGGTCCACTTCCATTCCGATCGTGCGGCGGCGCGCGCGGATCAGCCGGTAATCCACCGTCTGTCCGGCCAGCGCGACGTGCCGCACCTGGCCTTCGCGTGCCTTGCGCGCCGGGTCGCCCTTCAGCTGGTCGAGCCGCAGGTAGGCGGTGAGGACGCTGGATTGGCTCACCGTGGGGCTCCAAGCCGCACGACTTCGCCTTCGATCCATGCCTCGACCGCCTGCATCAGTGCGGCCGGATCGCGTCCCGCCGCGGCGATCGGCGCGCCGATGGTCATCGTGATCGTGCCCGGGCGCTTGCCGAAGATGCCCTTCGGCCACAAGTAACCGGCATTGTGCGCGACGGGAATGATCGGGACGTCGAGCAGCACGGCCAGGCGCGCGCCGCCGGTCTTGTACTTGGCGCGCGTGCCCACGCGGATGCGCGTGCCTTCCGGGTATACGCAGATCCAGAAGCCCTGCTTGAAGCGTTCGCGTCCCTGCTCGACCATCTGCTGCATGGCGTCGGTGCCCGCCTTGCGGTCGATGGTGATGGGCGACGACAGCGCGAAACCCCAGCCGAAGAACGGGATGGCCAGCAGCTCCTTCTTGGCGACATAGGCAAGCGGCGGGAAGTATTGGTTGAGCGAGAGCGTTTCCCACGTCGAGCTGTGCTTCGACACGACGATGTGCGGCGCGGCCATCGTGTCGGCAGGGATGTTCTCGAGGCCGTGCACCTGCCAGCGGATGCCGCAGATCACGCGCGCACCCCACAGGTTGACGCCGCACCAGCTGACCGCCATCGCGTAGGTCCAGAGCCGCGGCGACCACGCCATCAGCAGCATCGCCGCCGCATAGAACGGCGTGACGATGAGCTGGAAGAGGAGGAATGCGAGCGAGCGCAGCGCCGACGACAGGGATGAGGGCGATCCGCTCATTCCGGGAAAGTCATTCGCCGGCGAGGAGTGCCGACACCGCGAAAGCGAGGTCCGGGAAGATCACCGTGTTGCGGGGGAAACTGCCGTCTCGCAATGTCTTCTCGCCTTTGCCGGTCAGGACCAGGATCGGTTGCGCGCCGGCGGCCTCCGCAGCCTGCAGGTCGCGCAAAGAGTCGCCGACGCAGGGCACTCCCGTCAACTCCGCGTTGAAGCGGCGGCCGATCTCGACCAGCATCCCGGGCTTCGGCTTGCGGCAATCGCACTTCGCGTCGCCCGTGTGCGGGCAGAAGAACACGGCATCGAGGCGGGCGCCGACATGCCCCAGCGCCTTGTGCATCTTCTCGTGGATGGCGTTCAGCATTGCCATGTCGAAGAGGCCGCGGCCGATCCCCGACTGGTTGGTCGCCACGACCACGCGATAGCCGGCGTGATTGAGCCGCGCGATGGCCTCGAGGCTTCCGGGCACCGGCCGCCATTCCTCGGGCGACTTGATGAACTGGTCGCTGTCCTGGTTGATCACGCCGTCGCGGTCCAGCACGATCAGCTTGGCCGCACGGGTGGGGACGACGGCTTCGGAGCCGAGCTGGACCATGGCTTGGGCTATTGAGCCAGCTTCGAGATGTCGGCCACGCGGTTCATCGTGGTCGCCACGCCGCGCAGCAGTGCCAGCCGGTTGGCGCGGATGGCGGGGTCATCCGCCATCACCATAACGTCCTCGAAGTAGCGGTCCACGGCCGGCTTGGCGGCGGCCAGCGCCTGCAGCGCGCCGGCGAAGTCGCCGTTGCCGTAGTCCGTGTCCACCTGCGGGCCGAGGCGCGCGAAGATCGCGAAGAGGTCCTGTTCCGCGCCTGCGGCGAGCCGCGCGTTGTCGACGGCGGGCGCGGCCTCGGCGCCGCTCTTGCGCAGGATGTTGACGATGCGTTTGTTCGCTGCTGCCAGCGCCGCGGATTCAGGCAGCGCGGCGAAGGCCTGCACGGCGGCGAGGCGCGACGGCAGGTCGGCGATGCGATCCGGGCGCGCGTCGACGACAGCGGCCACCTGTGTGGCGGTGTAGCCCTGGTCGCGCAGGTAGCCGCGCAAACGGTCGTGGATGAAGTCGAGCAACGCGTCGGGCGCGGCGGTGACGCCGGGCACGGCGCTGAACGAGGCGAACGCGGCGTCCACCATCGACGCCAGGCTCAACGCGCGCTGGCGTTCGATCAGGATGCGGATGACGCCCAGCGCCGCGCGGCGCAGCGCGAACGGATCCTTGTCGCCGGTGGGCACCTGGCCGATGCCGAACATGCCGGCCAGCGTTTCCAGCTTGTCGGCCAGCGCCACCGTCTGCGCGACGGCATCGTCCGGCAGCGGCGCGCCGGCGCCCTTGGGCCAGTAATGCTGCTCGATCGCGGTGGCCACGGCGGGTGCTTCGCCGTCGTGCGTCGCATAGTAGCGGCCCATCAGGCCCTGCAATTCCGGGAACTCGCCGACCATGTCGGTGACGAGATCGGCCTTGGCTAGCAGCGCGGCGCGATCCACCCGGGCGGCATCGGCGCCAAGCAAAGGCGCCAGCATGCCGGCGATGGCACGCACGCGGTTCATCCGGTCGGCC
>JANNNM010000745.1:0-9697 GCA_031398535.1 Betaproteobacteria bacterium
AATTGCGTGGCGTCGGCGGGCCCGGGCAACGCCACCGTCGTCGCCAATCCCTACGGCCCGCTGTCCGTGCAGGGCGCCACACTCGTCGGCAACACGATCTCGGACTGGACGTCGGGCACCATCATCCAGCTGGGCAACAACGCGGGCACCGCCGGTTCATTCGCGCAGATCGACGTCGCCGGGCTCAACCTGCCGGTGGGCATGATCCTGACCATCCGCTCCGGCGCCGTGGGCCAGACGGTGCTGCTCAACAACGCCACCAACGCGGCGATCACGATCGACGGCACGCTCACGGCGTTGAGCGGCAACGGCGCGCCGCTGCCGAAGCTGCTGCTGCACAATGGCGCCGGCATCGCGGTCAATGCCACCGGCCAGGTGGTCGCGCCCGGTGGCCTGATGGTCGACACGCTGGCCGGCATCTGGACCGCAGGCCAGCCGCTGGTCAACCAGGGCACGATCGACGGCGGCCCGCGGCTCGATCTTCGCGCCAGCAAGATCAGCGGCGGTGGCGCCTTCAAGGGCAACATCGTCAACATCAACACGTTCGGCAACGTCAACAATCCCGTCAACGGCGCGTTCTTCCTGTCCAACAGCCTGCAGGTCTACCCGAGTACCGGCGACACCACGCAACTCGCGCTGAACGGCTACGGCACGGCGCCGCAGGTGCTGAACGTGCGCATCAACGGCAACGCAACAGTGGCGATGCCCTCGGTGTGGGAGCCGGGCAACCTGAGCCCGCCCAACAATGCAGTCGTGGGGCTGGCCGCCAGCCGTCCCCCCGGCATGCCCGATCCGTCCTACGGCGGCGGCAGCATGATCGTGCAGGCCACCGGTTCGCTGACGATCGCCAGCAGCGCCGCGCACGACTTCGTGTTTCCCGGCGGCATCGTGTTCAAGGCCGGCACCACGCTCGACATGCGGGGCGTGCTGATCAACAACGGCTGGACCACCACCGGCAAATCGTTCCAGGGCGTGTTCCTCGAAGCGCCGACGATCATCAGCACCAGCGGCAACATCCAGATCGCCACCAACAACCTCAACTGGCTCAACCTGAGCGTGCTGCCGGCGGCAAATGTGCGCGCATGGCAGTTGACCCGTGGCGGGGACAACAGCGCGAGCTTCACGCCCGCCGATACGTTGGCGTCGCACATCAACACCTATTCGGTGCTGATCAATGCCGCGGCGTTGGGGCAGTGCTGGGTGTGCCTCGTGAACACGGCGCCGGTCAACCTGTTCTGAGGCGCCTCGCGGCGCGCCTTCGCGCCGTGCCCGTTGCCTGAATCTAGTCCTGCCGCCAGGGCAATCCGGCCACCCGCCAACCGTTGACCGTGCGCTGGCCCTGCGCGTTCTTGTCGCCCTCGAAACCTTCCAGCACGTTCAATGCCGTGGCATAGCCGTTGGCCGTGGCCAGCACCGCGGCGTGATGCGAGCGCACGCCACTGCGGCACAGGAATGCCACGGGGCGTGACGGGTCGACCTTGGCGCGCAACTGGTCGATGAAGCCGTCGTTGCGTTTCTTCGCCGGATAGTCGTACCACTCGATCGCGACACTGCCGGGTACATAGCCGATCAGGTCGCGCTCGGCCAGCGTGCGCGTGTCGACCAGCTCGATCTCGCCGGCATTGAACAACGTCCACGCTTCGGTGGGGGTGAGGAGGCCGCCAAGAGGCAGCGCCGCATCGCGGGCGCGTTGCGCGGCCGCGGCAAGGACGGTTCGATGGTCAGCGGACATGATGGACGGGCCTTTTGGGTCGAATCGACGATAGCATGACTTCGGCGAAGGCCGCGACATTGACCGCGCGCGCATCGCGGCGCCACACCAGCAGCGTGGTGGCATGGCGCAATGGAGCTGCCAGCTTGTGGATCGCCAGCTGGTCCAGCGCCGCAAACGTGCGTAGCACGCTGCGCGGCATCAGCGCCACGCCCATGCCGGCGACCGCGCAGCCCAGCATCGCATGATACGAACCGACCTCGATCACGCGCTCCGGCAGCGCGCCGTCGCGCGTGTACCAGTCCTCGAGCCGCTTGCGGTGCGGACACCCGGGCTCGAAGGCCAGCAGCGTACCGTTCTTCACGTCGCGCGGCGCGGTCACGCGCGGATGCGTGATGGCGCTGACCAGCACCAGTTCCTCGACGAAGATGGGCCGCGTGGCGAGGCGCGGATCGACAACCGGCTCCACCACCAGGGCGGCATCGAGGTTGCCCGCCAGCACGTCGTTGACCAGCTGCTGCGGGTGACCGGTACGAAGTTCGACCGCGATTTCGGGAAAGCGCCCATGAAAGGTGGCCAGCGGTGACGGCAGGCGCGCCGCGGCCGTGCTCTCCATCGCGCCCAAGCGCAACACGCCGCGCGGCGTCCCGGACGCGACGGCTTCGCGCGCTTCGTCCGCCAGCGCCAGCAGGCGGTCGGCGTACTCGACCAGCGTCCGGCCGGCCGGCGCCAGTTGCAGCCGGCGCCCTGCGCGGATGAAGAGCGGCACGCCCAGGTCTTCCTCTAGCTGGCGGATGCGCGTGGTGACGTTGGACTGCACGCGGTGCAGCCGGGCCGCGGCGCGGGTGATGCCGCCCGTCTCCACGACGGCGCGGAAGATGCGCAGGTCGGTCAGGTCCATTGATCTTTGCAAGAGAACGATAAGTCTATAATTATTCATTTTACGGGATGTTGGCGCGCGCGCAAAGTGCACTCCGTCACCGCGACCGAGCGGATCATACGAAGGAGATGCTCCATGGAAAACCATGACAGCTTGTCGTTGCACCTGCAGGCCCGCCAGGCCCGCGCCAAGGCCATCGGGGACCTGATCATGAAGGTGTGGCAGGCCGTGGCGGGATTCGTCACGCAGCGGCACGCGAAGCCGAAGACGTTTCCGCGGCGCGAGTACTACCCCTGGCCGTGAACATCGGTGGACAGCGGCAGGCGCGCCGCCGGTGAGCCGGTCGCGTGCGGGGACTGTGCGACAATTTCGTCCCGCCAACCGCTCGCTTGTGCAGAACTCTTCCCCTCCGCCGCGTGGAACCTCCTTCCCTGTTCGTCGCACTTGTCCTCGGCATCGTCGAAGGCCTGACCGAATTCCTGCCGATCTCGTCCACCGGCCACCTGATCGTCGCGGGTTCGTTGCTGGGCTATACCGGCGAGAAGGCCAAGGTCTTCGAGATCGTGATCCAGGCCGGCGCCATCCTGGCCATCTGCTGGGAGTTCCGGGTTCGCCTGCTGGCCGTGGCGCGGGGCCTCTTCCGCGAGCCGCGTGCCAATCGCTTCATGCTGAACCTGGTGATCGCGTTCGTGCCGGCGGCCATGCTGGGCCTGCTGTTCGGCCGCATCATCAAGGCCTCGCTGTTTGCGCCGGTCCCGGTGGCGATGGCCTTCGTCGGCGGCGCGCTCGTCATCCTGTGGGTCGAGCGGCGCCAGCGACTGTATCCACAGTCCGTGCGCATCGACGACATCGACGCGATGCACTGGACCGATGCGCTGAAGGTCGGCTGCGCGCAGGCCTTCGCGCTGATCCCCGGCACGTCGCGCTCCGGCGCCACGATCATCGGCGGCATGCTGTTCGGGCTCTCGCGGCGCGCGGCGACGGAGTTCTCCTTCTTCCTGGCCATCCCCACCTTGCTGGCCGCCTGCGTCTACGAGACCGTGAAGAACCGGCACCTGCTGTCCATGGCCGACCTGCCGAGCTTCGGTGTCGGCTTCGCCGCGGCCTTCGTGTCGGCCTTCCTGTGCGTGCGCTGGCTGCTGCGCTACGTCAGCCGCCACGACTTCACGCCATTTGCGTGGTACCGGATCGCCTTCGGCGCCGTCATCCTGATCACCGCGTGGACCGGTATCGTGAGCTGGGCATGATCGCCGCCGGGCCGTCCCAAGGCGATCGCCCCCTGGGGGGAAAGGCGCGCAGCGCCGGTCGGGGGGAACGACAATGAATGCAACGAGCACCCTGCCTGTGTCGCGCTGGGCAGGCCCGGCCTGCGCGATCCTGGGCGTGCTCGGCTTCTCGTTCAAGGCGATCCTGATCAAGCTCGCCTACAAGATGCACCCGCTCGACGCCGTCACACTGCTGACGCTGCGGATGCTCTATTCGGTTCCCTTCTTCTGCGTGATGGCGTGGTGGGCGTCGCGGCGCGAAGGTATCGTCGCGCTGCAGCGTGCGCAATGGCTGCAATTGGTGTACCTCGGGTTCATCGGCTACTACCTCGCCAGCCTCCTCGACTTCATGGGCCTCATGTACATCACCGCGTCGCTCGAGCGGCTGGTGCTGTTCCTCTATCCGACGATCGTCGTGCTGCTGTCGGCGCTACTGCTCGGCAAGCCGATCACGCGCCGGATGGTGGCTGCGCTGCTGCTCTCTTACGCCGGGATCGCGCTGGTCGTGGTCCACGACCTGGCGGTGTCCGGCAACATCGCCGCCACGCTGACGGGCAGCGGCCTCGTCTTCGCCAGCGCCGTGCTGTATGCGCTCTATCTCGTGCAGGCAGGCAACCTGATCGGGCGGCTCGGTTCCTTGCGGTTCATCTCGTGGGCGATGCTGGCGTCCGCGACGTTCGTGTTTTTGCAGTTCGCGCTGATGCGCCCGTGGTCGGCGCTGGACGTGCCGATCAACGTGCACCTGCTGTCGCTGACGATGGCGGTGTTCTCGACGGTGCTGCCCACCTGGCTCATCGCCGAGTCGATCCGGCGCATGGGCGCCAACGCGGCGTCGCTGGTCGGTGCGCTGGGGCCGGTGTTCACGATCGGCTTCGGTGCGATGATCCTGGGCGAGCCGCTCTACCTCGTGCAACTGGCCGGCGCCGCGCTGGTGCTGACCGGCGTGCTCCTGGTCACGTTGAAGACGCGGCCTGCCGTCGCGACCGCCTAACCCTGACGCTGTCCCACCTACCTCGCAGGACTCCCATGGCTTCCAATGCGCTTGAACACGATGTCCCCACATTGAAGGACCCGACGCTGCTGCGTATGCAGTGCCATGTCGATGGCGCGTGGGTCGACGCCGCCGGCGAGGCCACGATGACCGTGGTCAATCCCGCCACCGGACGCACCATCGGCACCGCGCCGATGTTCGGTGGCGCGGAGACGAAGCTCGCCATCGAAGCCGCCGCGCGCGCGCTGCCCGCGTGGCGCGGCATGGTGGCCAAGGACCGCAGCGCGATCCTGATGAAGTGGTTCGGGTTGCTGCTGACCCACATCGACGACCTCGCGCTGATCCTGACCACGGAGCAAGGCAAGCCGCTGGCGGAATCCGCCGGCGAGATCAGCATCGCGGCCGCCTACATCGAATGGTTTGCCGAGGAAGGCAAGCGCGTCTATGGCGACGTGATCCCGACCGTCGGCAACGACCGCCGCCTCGTCGTGGTGAAGGAGCCGGTGGGCGTATGCGCCGCGATCACGCCGTGGAACTTCCCTGCATCGATGATCGCCCGCAAGGTCGCGCCCGCGCTGGCCGCCGGTTGCACCGTGGTGATCAAGCCGGCCGAGGCCACGCCCTATTCGGCATTCGCGCTGGCCGAGCTGGCGCAGCGCGCGGGTTTCCCGCCAGGCGTGCTCAACGTCGTCACCGGCCATGCAGCGGAGATCGGCAACGAGATGTGCGCCAACCCGACGGTGCGCAAGCTCTCGTTCACCGGGTCCACCGCCGTCGGCCGGCTGCTGATGCAGCAGGTGGCGCCGACGGTGAAGAAGCTGTCGCTTGAATTGGGCGGCAACGCACCCTTCATCGTATTCGACGACGCCGATCTCGACGCCGCCGTCGAAGGCGCGATGATCTCCAAGTTCCGCAACGCCGGGCAGACATGCGTGTGCGCGAACCGGATCTTCGTGCAGGACGGCATCTACGACGCATTCGCCGCCAAGCTTGCGATCAAGGTCGCGGCCCTGAAGGTGGGTGAAGGCACCGGGGTTGGCGTCACGCAAGGTCCGCTGATCAACGCCAAGGCCGTCGCGAAGGTGGAAGCGCATGTCGCGGACGCCACGGCACGCGGCGCCTCGATCGCACTGGGCGGCAAGCGCCATGCGCTGGGCGGCAATTTCTACGAGCCGACGATCCTGACCGGCGTGACCCCCGCGATGCAGATCTTCAGCGAGGAGACCTTCGGCCCGGTGGCGCCGCTGATCCGCTTCCACACCGACGCCGAAGTCGTCGGCATGGCCAACGACAGCGAGTTCGGCCTGGCGTCGTACTTCTACAGCCGGGACATCGGCCGCGCGTGGCGGATTGCCGAGCAGCTCGAGGCCGGCATGGTCGGTGTCAACACCGGCCTCGTCACCACGCACGTCGCGCCCTTCGGCGGCGTCAAGCAGTCGGGCCTGGGCCGCGAAGGCTCGAAGTACGGCATCGACGAGTTCGTCGAGGTGAAGTACATCTGCTTCGGCGGCATCGACCGCTGACGTCCGCCACGCTCGCGCAGGTGCCCGCGCGAGCGTGCGACGTCGGATTGCCCATGCAAAGCCTGAGCCGGAGCGCCGTCAGCAGCGTCTTGCAGCTGGCGCTTTCCTTCGTCGCGATCGTCATCGTGCTGGCGACCGCCCGTATCGGCTACGAGGCCTTCAAGGGCTACCAGTCTTCCGACACCGAGGTTGCGCAGCTCATGGACGCCCGCAAGGCGTTCGATGCCTGGCGGAAGGGCGCGGAGTCCGACGCCTTGTCCCGCGTCGACGCGCTGCAGGCCGAGTCCGCTGGCGTGCTGGAACGCAGGATCGCCGACATCGACGCAAGGCTGGCTGAACCGGCTCAGTCAGGTACGTTCAGCCGGATCCTCAACGCGCCGTCGATTTCCGCAGCGAGCGACGCGTTGCTGCAGTCCGTCGTGCGGGATGCGCAGGTGGAGCTGCTGAAGCGTGAGCGCGAGATTGTCGTGCAAATGCGTGACTTCCGGGTCGGCAAGCTGGCATTGCTGGAGCGGGAAGCCGCGTTCCTGGATGCCGACGCGAAGGTGAAGCTGAACAGGTACATGCAGGACGCGCTGCTGCGTGACCACCCCGTTCTGGCCAGGGCGCCGCTGACAGCAAAACGTGCGGAACTCGCGCGCCTTGACCAGGAACACAATGTACTTTCGGAGCGGCGCACGCGGGCGTCCGCTGCGTACGAACGGCAGCGCGCCGTAGCCGAGACACTGCGCCTGCCGGAGCGCGTCCGCGAGCGCGTCGCGCAGGCGGCAGCCGACGCACAGTACAGGCTCGATCGCCACATCGGCGAGCGCGAGCGGGCCAACCTGGGGATCGACCAAGGCATCCGGACCGTCAAGAGCGTCAGCCTCACCGCAGCGTTGATTCTCGCCGGCATCGTGCTGGTGCCGATCGGGATCAAGTTCGTGTTCTATTACGTGCTTGCGCCGCTGGCGGCGCGGCGGCCTCCGATCTGCCTGCTGCCGGACGCATCGGGCGCGCTCGCAGGATTGCCGGAGCGCGTTGCCGGCGGACCGAATCGCGCGACTGTATCGTCGGTCTCGCTGCCATTGTCGATCAGGCCGGATGAGGTGCTGCTGGTGCACCCGGATTTCCTGCAGAGCTCGGGAGCGGGCACGCGGATGAAGACGCAATGGATCCTCGACTGGAAGTATCCATTCGCCAGCCTGGCGGCGGGGATGCGCATGCTGATCCGCATCCGCGCCGATCGGGACGGTGTGGTGGTCGTATCAGCGACCCAGGATCCGCTGACCGAAGTGGGCGTGCTGTCGCTCCCCGAGGGCGCGAGCTTCGTCCTGTTTCCCCGCAATCTGGTCGGCGCCGTGCATCCGGCAGGCGTGCCGCTGCGGATCACCAGCGCGTGGCGGATCTGGAGCGTGCACGCGTGGCTGACACTGCAGATGCGCTATCTCGTGTTTCATGGCCCCGCGCAGCTCATCGTCAGGGGTTGCCGCGGTGTTCGCGTCGAGCCGGCGGATACCGGTCGCAGGATCAATCAGGCCGCCACCATCGGCTGGAGCGCCAACCTGCATTACAAGACGACACGAAGCGAGACCTTCGCGGCCTACCTGTTCGGGCAGCGGGATCTGCTGAACGACAGTTTTGCAGGTGGCGATGGATATTTCGTCTACGAAGAAATCCCGGACCGGCGCCGGGCGGGCGGGATCATGGGGCGTGGACTGGAAGGCATGACCGACACCGTGCTCAAGGTCTTCGGTGTCTAGGCCGTAGTTCCCGCCTCGCGCCTTGCCGGTCCGTCGCCCGCCTCGCGCGCGGCCACGCTCAGAACGTGGCCACCGGGGCGGCGACCTCGCCCTCGTGCGCCCGCAGTTCCGCCGGAAACACGGTGGGTTCGGCGTCCTTCGCGGCCATCACCACCGAAGGCGGGTCGTGGGCCGGCAGTGCCACCTCATGTGGCCTCAGCGACACATTGTCGACGGCAGCAGCAAACACGCCCAGCACCACCACCAGGACGGCAGCGCGGATGCCCGCCGCCATGCTGTTGCCCTCGCGATAAAGCGAAGTGGAATTGCGCATGATGTTCTCCTTGCAGCGAATCAACGAGAACCGTTGGCCGGTCGCAGCGCGGCGCGACCTTCGGGTACCCGGCAGCGCACGAAGGCGCTACCGGTGGAGAACAATCTACGGCGGCGGGACGGTGGCGGCCAGCGAGGAATCGTGGCCGCGAATGCGGACTATTCGAGCGCGACGACGCGACCGCCGAACGGCGTGATGCCGCGCGCGACGCTCACCAGCCCGGTGGCAGCTTCTTCAGGAACGTGATCGTGCGGTCCTCGACCTGCAGGTAGCCGCCGGCCACCAGGTCCTTCATCAGCTTGCCGATCATGTCGCGCGAAGCGCCCACGCGATCGGCGATGTCCTGCTGCGTCAGCTTCTCGCGCACGCCGAACTTGCCATCTTCCATCGTGGCCAGTGCGTTCAGCAGCCGCACGAGGCGGCCGTAGACGTCGGACAGCGCCAGGCTCTTCACGTTCTCGGTGGCGACGCGCACGCGGCGGATCAGCGTTTCGATCAGGTGCTGCGCCACTTCCGGGTGCGCGGCGACGAAGCCCTGGAACTGCGTGCGGGTGATGACCACGCAGGTCGTGGGCTCGGCGGTGACCACCGAGGCCGAGCGCGGCGCGCCATCGAGCGACATCTCGCCCACGTATTCGCCGGGACCGTGGAAGCCCAGCACGATCTCGCGGCCGGCGGCGCTGCTGGCATACACGCGCACCTTGCCGGACAGGATGATGTAGAGCGAATCGCCGACGTCGCCCTCGAGGATCAGCACCGTCTGTTTGGGAAACTGCCGCACGACACCCGTGGCGGCAATCTTGCGCAGCGCTTCTTCGCGCAGCGGCGCGAGCGGATCGGCGGCATCGAGCGCGAGGCACTCGTCGCGGCTGCGCATCAGAGCTGCCTCAGCACCGCACGGACCGGCGCGCCGCTGGCGAACGCCGACGGCACCCCGGTGATCGTCGCCCCGGAAGACCCGTCCGCCGGCATGGTGCGGAAGATCCGCGAGAGCGGGTACCTGACCCGCGACAGCCGGATGAAGGAGCGGAAGAAGTACGGCCTGCGGGGCGCCCGCCGCGGCACGCAGTTCAGCAAGCGGTAACGTTGGCGACACCGACCACACCACCCCGCCACCGGCCACCCGGTGGCGGTTTCCGTTCCGTGGCGAACGGTCGCCGTCAGGCGGCCGGTGGTTGGAATGCGAACCACCCACGGCCTCACGGCCGCGGTTCGCCAAAACCACCCCGAATCAGGGTTGACGTTCCCGTGGTCGGCCCTTAAAAATCGAGG
>JANNNM010000859.1:0-2823 GCA_031398535.1 Betaproteobacteria bacterium
CCACGCCCTTGACCGCATTGATGCCCATCAGCGCGCTGGCGAGGTCGGCGTCGAGCTTGCCGTAGACCGGCTCGCCCCAGCCCACCGGCACGCCGGAGGCCACCACTTCGATCCGCGCCCCGACGGAGTCGCCTGACTTGCGCAAGCGGTCCATGAACGCTTCAAGTTCCGGCACCAGCGTGGCATTGGCCACGAAGAACGGATTGGCATCGACGTGTTCCCAGCCCTCGAAGGGCACGACATTGGGACCGAGCTGCGTCAGGTGGCCGCGAATCGCGACGCCGTACCGCGCATGCAGCCACTTGCGCGCGATGGCGCCGGCCGCCACGCGCACCGCCGTCTCGCGCGCCGACTGCCGCCCGCCGCCGCGATAGTCGCGGATGCCGTACTTCTGCCAGTACGTGTAGTCGGCGTGCCCGGGCCGGAACGTGTCCGCGATGTTCGCGTAGTCCTTGCTGCGCTGGTCCTCGTTGCGGATCAGCAGCGCGATCGGCGTGCCGGTGGTGACGCCCTCGAACACGCCGGAAAGGATCTCGACCGTATCGGGTTCGCGGCGTTGCGTCACATGGCGCGACGTGCCGGGGCGACGGCGGTCGAGCTCATGCTGGATGTCGGCCTCGGCCAGCGGCAGTCCCGGCGGACATCCGTCGACGACACAGCCGATGGCAGGACCATGCGACTCGCCGAACGAGGTGACACAGAAAAGCGTGCCCAGCGTATTGCCCGACATGACGTTGCCTACGTGACGAAATCGCGGTCGAGTCTAGCACGCAGCATCGTCGCGCTCGCGGCCTGCCCTACGCAGGATCACGCCGCGCCGCCGGTGGCAGCGGTGCCAGGTAGCCGATGACGAGCAGCAGCACGCCCACGCCGAGGAACGCCACGACGCGCGAAAGCCCCGACAGCGCCGCGAGATCGAGCAGGAACAGTTTCCCGACGACGATGGCCAGCAGCAAGGCGCCTGCCATCCACAATGGCCGGAGCGCGCGCGTGTTGGCGATCACCATCAACGGCAAGGCCGTCGCGGTCCACATCAGCGTCAGCGCCGCCTGCAGCACCGTCGAGCGCAGCAGTGCGCTCCAGCGCCACGGCACGTCCAGCCATTGGTGCACGGTGCGGAACACGATCGCGTTGACCAGCACGAACACGGCGATGCCCAGAAACCGCCAGGCATCGGTCTCGTCAAGCATGGCGGTGGCGCGCGTCCACGCAAACAGCACCACCAACGCCGCGATCAGCGTGAAGTCGAGCGGATTGGCCAGCGGCACATAGGGCAGCGGCGCGGCACTGCCAGGCGAAACCACGTTGACCAGCACGAACCACACGGCCAGGAACGCGGCGATCGCGGTCGCGGCGCTGACGGCATACGCGTCGCCATGGACGCGCCATGGCCAGCCGGACCACGCGGTACAGCGCGGCGCCAGCGCAAGGTAGGCGATGGCCGGCCATGCGGCGGCACACGCCATCCAGACCGTGCCTTCGTCGAACCAGCGGCCGACCCATTCGCTCGCTTCCCACGAGATCCACGCGACCAGCGCAAGTGCGGATGCCGTGTGGGCGTGCTTCAGCCAGCCGGCGGCCTTCGCGGGCGGATGATCCACCGCGTCGCCGTCCGTGCCTGATCCGTCCGCGGCGTGCAGCGCCCACCAGTGCACGATCCACGCCAGCGGCCACACGATGAATCCCCATGCGCGCAACGTCGTGTGCATCCGGTCCCAATCGTGGAAGCCGACCAGCACCATGGCGGGCAGCAAGGCAATCCCGAACCAGGCGAGCCGTGGCCACCGCACCCGGCGATGCGCCAGCAACGCCAGTGCCACGGTGCCGGTGACGAAGGCCAGCATGGCATTGGGTGCCGCACGCGCAGGCAACCCGGACCCGAGCTCACGCGCCGCGCCGCCGTACCACCACATGAAGCCCCACAGCAGCAGGAACGGGACCAGCCCGCGCTCGAAGGCCGTCACCTGGTCACGATGACGGTCGGCCAGCCATGCGGTCGCCACCGCTGCCGTCGCGATCAGCGCGGCGCCCAGGAAATTGGCGTTGACGAACATGCGGTCGGATTCCCGCCAGAGGTCGCTGCCGAACGCGATGGCCGCGCCAAGTTGCAGCAACAGCGCAAACGCGCGCGCCAGCGTCTGCCGTTGCCGGCAACCGATCCAGTAGACGCCGGCGGCTTCCAGCGCCCACCAGGCGGACGTCCACCGCGCGTCCACCGCATTCGGGATGGTCACCGTCGCGAAGATGATCGCGAGCACCATGAATGCGCGCGCAAGCAGGGACAATCCTGGTTCATGCCGCCGCCACAATCCGGCGGACAACGCGCCGTACACCACGGCCAGCACCGCCGCGCTGATCGCCGCGCCATAACGGTGATCGCTGACCAGGCCCATCTGCAGCGCGAAGCCGATCAGCGGCACGCCGAACACCAGCAGCCCGTCCACCGGCGCGCGCGTGCGCAGCGGCGCGCGCGCCGCATACAGGATGGCGATGGCGACATAGAACACGAAGAACAGCACCAGGAACGGCTGCACCGTGGCGAAGTACTGCGGCTGGTAATAGCGATGGCCCCAGAAGAGGCCCAGCATGAACGTGAAGATGAACCCCAGCACGTTGAGCGCGCGCCACGCCTTGAACCAGGCCAGCACGAAGATCGCGCCATTCAGCACCGCGAAGTAGCTGAAGAGCAGCAACGGCGACGGCGCGGACGAGGCCACGAGGAACGGCGCGAGGAATCCACCGGCGATCGCAAGGCCGGCCAGCGGCTGCGCGTCGGTGCGCATGGCGAGCCACACCGTCAGCAGCGCGATGGCGACGAACAAC
>JANNNM010000870.1:0-1942 GCA_031398535.1 Betaproteobacteria bacterium
CCAGCGTCATCGCCTCGACCTGGTCGTGCGTGACGTAGAGACTGGTGGTTCCGAGGCGCCGATGCAGTTTCTGGATCTCGAAGCGCATCTGCACGCGCAGCTTGGCATCGAGGTTCGACAGCGGTTCGTCAAACAGAAACACTGCGGGCTCACGCACAATCGCGCGCCCCATCGCCACGCGCTGCCGCTGGCCGCCCGAAAGTGCACGGGGCTTCCGGTCCAGCAGCGGCCCCAATTCCAGGATGGCGGCCGCGCGGTCGACCCGTGCCTTGATGTCGGCCTTCGTGAAGCCTCGGATCTTGAGTCCGTAGGCCATGTTGTCGAACACGGTCATGTGCGGATACAGCGCGTAGTTCTGGAACACCATCGCGATGTCGCGGTCCTTGGGCTCGAGATCGTTGACGACGCGATCGCCGATCACGATCTCGCCGCCCGTGATGGCCTCGAGGCCCGCCACCATCCGCAGCAGCGTGGACTTGCCACACCCGGAAGGCCCCACGATGACGACGAACTCGCCGTCCGCAACATTGGTCGTCACGCCATGGATGACCTCGAGGTCGACGTAAGTCTTGCGGACATCCCGGAATTCGACCTTCGCCATGTCAGAGCACCTTGAGAATGATGTAGCCCGACGCGATCAGCATCGTCGTCAATGCAAACAGGAACACGATGTCGATGATCCGCGACAATTGCTTCGCGCGGGCGTTGATCGTGGTGCGCAGTGCCCAGAGGATCAGGTAGACGCAGATGACGAAGAGCATCGCGTCGATGGCGATCACTTCGTCGGCGAACGTGCGCAGGTCAGCGTCCGGCGCGCCGATCTCCATGAACCCAAGTGCGGCGATGCAAAGCCCCGCCAGCGAGGCGGTGACGGACAACAGCCGCAGCAGCACGTCGCGATCGCGCGCCGGATCGTACTCGGGCTTGGCGGCAGCGGGCGGGCTGGGGGCAGCCGTGGTCACGGCGTCATCCTTCAATCACTTCTCCGTATCCACGAGGCCCTTGACGAACCATTTCTGCATCAGGATCACCACCAGTGCGGGGGGCACCAGGGCCAGGACGGCGGTGGCCATCACCAGGTTCCATTCGGTGGCGGCGTCGCCCCCGGTGATCATCCGCTTGATGCCGATCACCGTCGTGTACATCGACTCCTGCGTGGTGACGAGAAGCGGCCACAGGTACTGGTTCCAGCCGTAGATGAACAGGATGACGAACAGCGCCGCAATGCTGGGTCGCGACAGCGGCAGGACCACGTCCCAGAAGAATCGCAGCGGACCGGCGCCGTCGATGCGCGCGGCTTCCGCCAGCTCGTCCGGAATGGTCAGGAAGAACTGCCGAAACAGGAACGTGGCGGTGGCCGACGCAATCAGCGGCACCGTGAGTCCCGCGTAGGAATCGAGCATGCCGAGGTCCGAGACCACCTTGTACGTGGGCAGGATGCGCACTTCCACTGGCAGCATCAGCGTGATGAAGATCATCCAGAAGAAGAACGTGCGGAAGCGGAACTTGAAGTAGACGATCGCGAACGCCGACAGCAGCGAGATGGCGATCTTGCCGAAGGCAATGATCAGCGCGGTGACGAGGCTGTTGAACATCATCCTGCCCACGGGCGCGGCCGACCCGCGCTCCGATCCCTGCGTCAGCACCTGCATGTAATTGTTGACGAACTCGCCGCCGGGGATGAGCGGCATCGGCGCCTGCAGCACCTGGTCGTAGGTCAGCGTGGACGCGACGAAGGCCACGTAGAGCGGCAGCGCCACGATGGCCACGCCCACCCAGATGATCAGGTGCGTCAGGAACGTCAGCCACGGCCGGTTCTCGACCATCAGTAGTTCACTTTCTTCTCGACGAACCGGAACTGCACGACGGTGAGCGCGATGACGATCACCATCAGCACCACCGACTGCGCGGCGGACCCGCCGAGGTCCAGTCCCTTGAAGCC
>JANNNM010000926.1:0-9022 GCA_031398535.1 Betaproteobacteria bacterium
GCACGCCCGCGCCAATACCGGCGCATCGCGTATCGTCTCGAGGAACAGCATGATGACATCGGTGCACGGATCGTCCACCAACAGGTCGGTGACCTCGCCGACCGAGAGATCCGCCTCGTTGCCCATGGACACGAGCGCGGAAAAGCCCACGCCGCGCGCAGTGCCGCGCGACAGGATCGCGCCGATCAGGCTGCCGCTCTGCGAAACGAGACCATAGCGCCCGGGCAGCAGTTGCGGAAGATCGAGCACCGCGTTCACCGACAGCGCCAGGCCGCGGGCAGGCACGATGGTGCCGATGGAATTGGGGCCGATGATGCGTGTGCCCGCTGCGCGCGCGATGTCAACCAGCCGGTGCTGGCGCGCCATGCCTTCCGGACCCGCCTCGGCAAAGCCATCACTGTAGACGGTGACCAGTGGAATCTGCTGGGCGCCGCAAGCCGCAACGACGGCCTCCACATCGCGCGCCGTCACCATCACGAACGCATGATCGATCGGGCCGGGCGCGGATGCGATGTCAGGCCACGCCGGCTGTCCGAACAGTTCCGACCGCGACGGATTGATCGGCACGATGCGCCCGGTATAGCCATGCTGACGCAGGTAACGTTGCGGCCGCGACGTGTTCTTCGCGGCGTCCCCCGAGGCACCGACCAGCGCCACCGCGCGCGGCGCCAGCAGCGCCTGCGCCAATGTCGCCCGTGCCAGCGGTTGCGGCTGCATGGTCACGCCGGTGCGCGTTGCGGGAAGGTGCGGCCGAACACGCCTTCGGCGATCCGGTTCTTCATGATCTCGACCGAGCCGCCGGCGATCATCCAGCCGCGCGTACGGCGGAAGCAGTACTCGACCAGCGACTCCTCGCTGTACCCGATGCCGCCCATCACCTGCATGGCCTCCGACGCGACCTCGAAACCCGTCTGGTTGCAATAGGCCTTGGCGATCGCGGTTTCCTCGGCCGACGGAAAGCCGGCATCGGCGCTCAACGCTGCGCGATAGAGCAGCAGCTGTGCCGCATCGAGCTTCATCTTCAGATCGGCGAACTTCCACTGCAGGCCCTGGAACTCGCACAGCAGGCGCCCGAACTGGCGGCGCGTGAGCGCGTAATCGCGCGCGACATCGAATGCAAAGCGGCCCAGCGCCAGCGACCGTGCCGTGTTGCCGATCCGCTCCACGTTGAATCCCGCGATCTGCTTCTTGAAGCCGCCGAAGGTCAGCAGCACATCCTGCGGCGGCACCAGCACGTTGTCGAAGTAGAGTTGCACCCACTCCTCGCCCGAGAGAAACCGCGCCGGCTGGCCACTGGTGAAGCCCGCAGCACCGCGCTCGACCAGCACGGAACCGATGCCGTCCACGCCCGGACCGTAGCGCACATAGACGAGGAAGACATCGGCGTGCCGGCCGTGCGTGGTGAAGATCTTGCTGCCGCTGATCCGGTAGCCATCGCCCTCGGGTGTGGCTGAGGTGCGCAACTCCGTGACCGCGCTGCCGGCATCCGGCTCGGTCATTGCCACGCTGATCAGCTTGTCGCCGCGAAGCAAGGGGGTGAGCAACCGCGCCTTCTGCTCCGGACTGGCGTACTGCGCCAGCACGCGGATCGCGCCGAAGTTGCCCGCCTGCACGACATCCGCCGAACGCGGGCACACGGCCGCGATGGCTTCGATGGCCAGCACGGCGTCCATCAGCGAGCCACCCTGCCCGCCATCGACCTCGGGGATCGTGATGCCGAGTAGTCCCTGCGCGGCCATCAGGCGTGCCACGTCCCATGGATACTCGGCATCGTGCGCGCGCGCCAGCGCGCCATCGCGCAGGTGCTTCTCCGCGAAGGCCCGCACGGCATCGCTGAAGGCGCGCTGTTCCTCGGTCAGGTTGAAATTCATGTCGGTCTCACACCACAGGGTTGGCCAGACGCCACATCGTGGCGAGCGAACCGGGCTTCTCGAAGTTGCGCAGGCACGCGAAGAGCGCATCGGCGCTGTCGCGGCCCAGCTTGGGTTCCACCAATGGCATGAACTTGGCGCGCAGGTCGTCCCACGACATCGGATTGCCCGGATTGCCACGCGCGAGCGGTACCGCTTCCTCGAGGCGCGTGCCATCGGCGAACACGACCGCCGTCCGCGCCGCCGTCTCGGCCATCGCCGGATCCGGCTGCAACACCACCTTGGCGGTCAGCGCACGCAATGCAGGATCGGCCAGCCGTGCCACGGTGAAGTCGGCCTGCGTGGCTGCATAGCCCAGCAACGCCAGTGAAGCACAGTACGCCGTGCTGAACTTGCCTTCCAGCGGCGTCATGGGCGCGGGCTTGCCCGCGAGATGAATCGCCAGCGGATTGACCACGGCCTCGATGCGCGCGATGTCGCGGCCCGCCACCCGCGCGGCAAGCGTGCGGCCGGCGTCGATCGTGGCGTGGGTCAACAGGCAGCACGCGTACGGCTTGAAGGTGTTGCGCAACACTTCCCAGCCGTCGTCGAAATCGATCGCCGACAGCGGATGCGAGTTGTCCTGCACCAGCGCCAGCGCCATGCCTGCACCGGGCTCGACCAGCGAAAGCGCAGGCGCAAATCCCGCTGCCGCCAGTTCCGCCGACAGGACACCGTTGAACGCAGCCTTGCCGGCGTGAAAGGGCTTCGCCATCGTGCCGAAGGAACCGGTGAGGCCCCCGACCTGCGTGGCTGCGGCGCCCAGCGCCGCCGCAATGGCTGCCTGGTCGAGACGCATCGCGGTGGCCGACCCTGCGGCGGCGGCGAGGCATCCGAACACCCCGGTGGAATGCCAGCCCGCATGGTCGACCGCGATGCCGAAGCCGTTGCCGCCCAGTCGCGCGCCGACTTCGAAAGCCGCGACAAAGGCCGCCAGCAACTCACCCTCGTCGAGGCCGCGCGCGCTGCCGACCGCCAGTACCGCGGCCCACGACGGTGCGCTCAGGTGCGCGACCGAGCCGACGTGCGTGTCATCGAAATCGAGGCAATGCGCCAGCGTACCGTTGGCCAGCGCGGCCGCAGTCGGCGTGGTGGCGGGGCCGAAAAGCATTGGTGCGGTTCCCTGCGCATGCCATGCCGCAACGGTGGCCCGCACGGCGCGACCGGCGCCTTCGTCGCGCGCGCCGACGGCCACGCCGACCCAGTCGGCCAGGCATTTCTTCGCCCCTTCGGCGACAGCTTCCGGGAGTGTCCGCGACTGCATGCCGTGGATGAACGCGACGGCACGCGCGAGGTTGGTCGATGCGGGGACGTTCATGCGGCACTCTCTGCGAAGCCGGAAGCGCCCGGCGCAAGACCGAGTTCGGCCAGCACTTCGTCGGTGTGCTCACCCAGCAGGGGCGGCGGTCGATCACCGTGCGCGGCAAGGCCGGAGCGCTCCAGCGGATTCCCGATGCGCATCACCTCGCCATCGTGAGGATCGCGCTCGACATAGGTCATGCCACGGGCGCGCGCATGCGCACCCGCCAGCGCTTCGTCAGGCGTCAGCACCGGACATACCGGAATGTCGTTGCCTTCCATCGCCTCGCCAATGGCGATGGCACTGCGCTGCGCGCAGTAATCGGCAATCGCGGCGCGATAGAGCGCAGCGCGATCCCCGTGATCGGAATGCCGGTCCTCGGGACGTTCATCGGCAAAGATGAGGTCGGTGCGTCCGATCGCCGCGCAGAAGCGCGCCCACAGCCGCGGTTCGAGCAGGCTGACCGCGACATAGCGATCATCGGCCGTCGGATAGAGCGCATAGCGCGGATTGCCGCCCCACACTTCCATCATCGGCGTGCCGGATTGCCCGGCCGAACGTGCCAGCGCGCCAGTCAGCGCAATGTCAGCCATCGCCAGCAGGCTGTCGAACATCGCGATGTCGAGTTGCGCGCCCTCCCCCGTGGCCCGCCGGCGGTACAGCGCACCGAGGATGCCGATCGCGCCGAACGACGCACCCGCGTAGTCGGCCGCCTGGAAGGCCGGGTTGGTGCCGTTCGGCGCCACCCCCAGCACGCCGGTACCGGCCTGCACCACGAGATCGTGTCCCGGCGAGGCCGCCCACGGGCCATCCTGACCGAAACCGGTGATCGAGCAATGAATGATGTCCGACTTGATCGCGCGTGCCGCGGCGTAGTCGATATGCAGCCGCGCGGCCACGCCCACTGCGAACGATTCGATGACGATGTCGGCCCGTGCGATCAGGCGCCGCACGGCCTCGCGGCCGGTGTCGCTGCGGAGGTCGAGCGCCACGCTGCGCTTGTTGCGGTTCACGGCGGCGAAGTACGCACTGTGCTCGCGTTGCCGCGGCGGATTGTGGCGGCTGGGGTCGCCACCCTCGGGCGTCTCCACCTTGATCACGTCGGCCCCCATGTCGGCCAGCACCTGCGTGCACCACGGCCCCGGCAGCAGCCGCGTGAAGTCCACGATGCGCACGCCGGCGAGCGGCAAGGAAGTCCTGGTCGCGCTCATTTGCCGGCGAACTTCGCCTTGCGCTTGTCGAGGAAAGCCGAGATGCCTTCCTTGCGATCCTGCGTCTGGTAGATCGTCGACACGAGAAAGGTCTCGAACTCGATGGCGGAAGCAAGGTCCATCTGCATGCCGCGATGCACGCTGCGCTTGATCCACGCCAGCGAAATCGGCGCGCGGTTCTCATAGACCCTGACCATCGACTTCGCTTCGTCCAACGCGCCACCCTTCGCCACCAGCCGGTTCACGAGACCGATCCGATAAGCCTCGGCGGCATCGACCGGATCGCCCGAGAACATGATCTCCAATGCCTTGGCGGGGCCGATGATCCGCGGCAGCCGTTGCGTGCCGCCGGCACCCGCGACGGTGCCGATCTTCGAGCTGGTTACCGCGAACGATGCGCCTTCGCCCGCCACGCGCAGGTCGCAGGCCAGCGCCAATTCGCAGCCGCCCGTCATGCAGAAGCCTTCGATGGCTGCAATGACCGGCTTGCCCAATGTCTCGAGCGCATCGCACAGGCGGTGCCACTTCTTGAAATAGGCGACGCCTTCAGCGGGCGACGCGATTGCCAGCGCATCGTTCAGGTCCGCGCCGGCGGAAAAATACTCGGTGCCGCCGGTCAGGATGACCGCGCGTACCGACGGATCGGCATCCGCCGCCTCCGCGGCATGGATGATCTCACCCATCGTGACCGTGCTGATCGCATTGCGCCGCTCCGGCCGCCGCAGCGTCACGACCAGGGCCGCACCATCCTGCTCGACGACAATCGTTTCGTACTTCATCGGTTCTCCATGAAGCGCCTTCAGGCAGGCGCGTGAAAATCAAGCAACAGCGAGACGACGGCCTCCGGGCGTTCGTACTGCACCCAGTGGCCGGCGCCTGGCACGAGATCGAGCCGCGCGTCAGGGCGGCGGGCGCGCACCTGCTGCGCTCGCGCCTCCGGTGTCGGATGGGCAAGCACGTCCTGCGCGCCCCAGATCACCTGTACCGGGCACGCGAGCGCGGCGATGTCATCGAGCACGCTGCGCGAGAAGCTGACAAGCAGGCTGTCGAAGCGGGCGTGGGCAAGATTCCACATCTGCTGGTCCACGGTGTCTTCGTCGATGCCCGCGGCGTCGGCGAACATCATGGCGCCGAGATTGTGCCGCGCCACTTCGCGCAGCGCGACATCGCTGCCGTCGGTGTCGCGGCGGCTGCGCGTTGGCAGATCGCGCCCGGTCGGCCTGCCGAAGCCGCCAGGCCCCAGCAGCGACAGGCGACTGACCCGCGTCCCCCACGCGCGCGCGACGCCGGCGGCCACCACGCCGCCGAACGAAAAGCCGACGAGATGCACGCCGGTCGGCGGCACCAGCGCGCCGAGACTGGCGGCGGCGAACGCGACGTACTGCGCGCCATCGGTACCGGCCGGGACCGCGGGTGAATTGCCGAAGCCCGGCAGGTCCGGCGCGTGGACGTGAAAACGCTCTGCCAATCCGCCGACGACCCGGTCCCAATGCCGGTGCGATCCCGATCCACCATGCACCAGCAGCAGCGGCGGGCCGTGTCCGGCCACGTGGTCGGCCAGTACCATCGGCACGATGTCAGTGCATTGCAACGGGAGTCGCCTCGGGCGGAGCCGTACCCAGGTAGGTCTCGATCACCTTCGGATCGGCCAGGATCTCGGTCGGCGTGCCTTCGGCCAGCTTCTTGCCGAAATTCAACACGACCACGCGCTCGGCCAATGCGACAATCACGTGCACAAGATGCTCGATCATCAGCACTGTCGTGCCTTCGCCATGGATATCGCGCAGCACCTCCATCAGCTCGACCACTTCGCGATGCGTCGAACCCGCCATCACCTCATCGAGCAGCAGCAACTTGGGACTGGTGGCCAGCGCGCGCGCCAGCTCGAGCTTCTTCTTCTCGCCCAGCGTCAGCGTACCAGCCAGTTCATCGGCCTTTTTCGACAACCCGACCAGCTCGAGCGGTTTCCGGATCAACTCGCGGGCCTCGTCCAGCTTGATCGACTTGCCGCGAGCGAAGAGCGCGCCGGTCAGCACGTTGTCCGCCACCGACATCTCGGCAAAGGGCTGCACCACCTGGAAGGTGCGGGCCACGCCCATCTGGCACACCGTGTATGGCGCGTTGCCATCGATGCGCCGGTCTTCCAGCAGGATCTCGCCGCTGCTGGGGCGCAGATAACCGGTGATGAGGTTGAGCAACGTGGTCTTGCCGGCGCCGTTGGGGCCGATCACACCGAGGAACTGATGATGCCTGATCTTGAACGACAGATCATCAGTGGCAACCAGTCCGCCGAAATTGCGCGACAGATGGCGAACTTCCAGCATCGTCTTGTCGGCATCGGGGCGCGGAGTCGCGCCCGCCATCGAGACCCGCACCGTCTCGCCACTGGCATCCCCTCGCAGGAACGCATTCTTGATACTCTCGGTGTCCGCCAGTTCGCGCGCGGAGCCCTCGAGCACGATACGTCCCTCGGACAGCACGTAGCCACGCTCCGCGACGCTCAGCGCCGCATGCGCGTTCTGCTCCACGACGAGAATGCTGATGCCCGATCGGGCGATCTCGCGCACCGCATCGAACACCACGGTGACAATCATTGGCGCCAGGCCCAGCGACGGCTCGTCGAGCAGCAGCAGCCGGGGCTCGCCCATCAACGCGCGGCCGATGGCCAGCATCTGCTGCTCGCCGCCGGAGAGGAGGCCGGCCTTCTGCGTGCGCCGTTCGCGCAGCCGGTCGAACATCGTATACACGCGCTCAAGATTCTTGGCGCGATTCGCACGCACGCGCGGATCGGTCGAACCGAGGTAGAGGTTCTCCTCCACGCTCATGTGCGGAAACACGAGTCGCCCCTCAGGCGACAGGCAGATCCCCTCGGAGACGCGCTTGTGCGCAGGCAGCATGGTGATGTCCACGCCCCCCATCAGCACCTGTCCGGCGGTGGGCCGGATGAGGCCCGTGATCGCGCGCATCGTGGTCGTCTTGCCGGCACCGTTCACGCCCAGCAGCGTGACGACCTCGCCATCGCCCACGACGAGGTTGACGCCGTCGAGCACCACCGAATCGCCATAGCCAGCGTGCAGCTGCCGAAGTTCCAGGAGCGGTGGCTTCATGGCGCCTCCCGCTTGCGCGTCATCCGGATCCACGCGTCGCGAATGCCACCCCAGACGCCATTGGGCAGGAACAGGATGCAGAGCACCAGCGCCAGGCCGTACACCAGCAGGCTGAAGCCCTTGGTGCCAAGCCAGATGCGCGTAGCTTCGGACAGGATCACACCCAGGATGGAACCGATGATCGGGCCCACCAGCGTATGGATGCCGCCCAGAATCGGCGCGATCTGCGCCAGGATCGTGATGTGCAGGTCGAAGGCAATGCCCGGGTCGATGAAGCCGCCGTACCATACGCGCACGCCGCCGGCGAACGCGGCCAGCGCACCGGACAGCGCCAGCACGCCGACGCGGAAGCGCACCGGATGCACGCCCAGCATCTCAGCCGCCGATTCGTTCGCGCGCATCGCGCGGAACGCAAAGTGCCACGGCGTGCGCGACAGCATCCACGCGAACCATGCTGCGCCCAGCGCACCGACCACCATGATCGCGGCAACGATCTCAGGACCGGGCCGCAGCTTGGGGTTCATGTACATGCCCTCGCCGCCGCCGGTGAACCCGGGCAGCATCACCGCCAGCACGCGCAGTCCCTCCGATAGCGCCAGCGTCGAGATCGCGAAGAAGATGCCGCGCAGGCGCCCGGTGATCACGGCCAGCAACGCACCGACCGCCGCGCCCACGATCATCGCCGGCACCAGCGAGAGCGCGATGGGAAAGCCGAACTTGTTGGCGGTGAGGATCGCGGCATAGCTGCCCAGGCCCCAGAATGCCGAGTGCCCGAGCGAGATCAGGCCGGCATTGGCCGCCAGGTTCCAGCTGATCGCCAGGATCATCAGGCTGGCGGTGGACATGATCCAGTCATTGACCACCGCCGTCGACACGAACGGCAGCACCAGGCAGGCGATCGACACGCCTACCCACAGCACCATCTGCAAAGTGGAGTTGTTAGTCATCGACGGCCTGCCCCAGGATGCCGCGCGGACGCAGGATCAACACGACGAACAGCACGACCAGCGCCACGCCTTCCGCCCACCCCCCGCCATCGGGCACGTAGTAGGCGACCCCGGTTTCCGCGAAGGCCAGCAGGAAGGCAGCGATCATCGTGCCACCGATGCTGCCGAGACCTCCCAGCACCACGATGGCGAAGCCCTTGACCAGCATGTGGAAGCCCATGAACGGCGAGATGGTCAGCAGGAAACTGACCGCAGCACCCGTGGCCGCGCCCAATGCGGCGCTGATCATGAACGATAACAGGTACATCGCATTGACGTTGATGCCGACCAGCCGCGCAGCGTCGGCGCGCTGCGCCACGGCCTGGATGGCCCGGCCCAGTACGGAGAATCGCAGCCACAGGATGAGGCCGAAAGTCAGTGCCATCGAGACCACGAACGCGATGAGCCGGCCGTAGGGAACCGACACGCCGAAGAGCGAGCCGGCTTCAAGGGAGTAGCTGGTCGTCACCGAACGCTCGTCACCGGTGAAGGCCAGCGCCGCGAGGTT